>NZ_QQAT01000012.1:0-173950 GCF_003350365.1 Rhodococcus sp. AG1013 | reverse complement strand
GCGAGCCACCGGTAGTAGGGCTGGCGGGCGATCCCCAGGACCCGGCACGTCACCGCGACGGGGATGCCGTCGGCGGCCAGTTCACGGACGAGCGGTGGGGGCACCTCCCGCTTGCGGGGGAAGATCATTTTCCCGGCAGGTTCGCCTGCGACAGGTAGGCCGCCGCCCGACGCAGGACCTCGTTCTCCTGTTCGAGCAGCCGGATCCGTTTCCGGGCTTCGCGCAGCTCGGCATTCTCGCTGGCGGTGGTTCCGGGCTTGATCCCGTCTTCGACGTCGGCGGCCTTCATCCAGTTCGCCAGGCAGGACTCGCTGATCCCGAAGTCGGCGGCGATCTGCTTGAGCTGCTGACCCGGTTCTCGGTTGCGGGCTACGCGGACGACGTCGTCGCGGAACTCTTTGGGGTACGGCTTCGGCACGGGGTACATCCTTCCAGCAGTGCCTCCCGGCACCACAGATCAGATGTCACCTATCCATGCAGCAGTCCCCCCCGGCCACTTCCCACCGCCGACAGCCCAGAGCTTCACACCACCCGAACCCGGCACGGTCCCCGACGATTTCGTCCCCAACGCCGCCGTCTTCTGCCACGGGGCCGGTGGTCGGACTTACTTCGGCACCGATGGCCAACCTGCGGGCGACGAAGTGAACGTTGACGAGATCCGACGGGAAGGCGACCTCACTGACCTGCTCGATGCGTTGTCTGAGCGCTCGGATCCGCAGGGTTGGTGGATCGAGGCATGGTACGGGAAGACACGCCGAGCCCTGTCGACTCATTGCACTCCCGGAACAACATGTGAGCTGCTGTGGCTGGTCGACCGCGATGGGCGTGCGATCCGCCCCTGGATTCCACTCGACCGTTCCGGCGCGCCGAAAAGCGATGCCTACTATGCGACCTCGCGTCTTCCGATCGTCGAGCGGACACCACATCAGCTGAATGTGCCCAGGTCCACCCCCTAGGCCACAGCGCGGCAATCAGCCTTGCCACACTCAAAACACGCTCGGGCTAGTTGAGGGTTCGGAAGAGCCGCCGCGCGACTGTCGGCGACAGCCCGCAACTCACCGAGCACTGCGCGTCGCGAGCGAATGCCTCGGACCACTGCTCGGCAGACACTTCGAGACCGGATCATAGGACCCGATCTCTACCAACCGATCAGAGAACCGAAAGGACATCGCGTGAACGAGACCTGGGACCCGGAGACGCCAGGGGTGCTCCGCCTGCCGTCCCGGCGACTGGTTCGCGGCCGAGGCCTACGCAACCCCCTCCCAACAGGGGGAATACCTCACTTCGGGGTGTACCTGCAAGGCGGCGAGCCCCCACCAGTTGAGTGGGAGAGCCGGTGGGTGCGGTGGCGAGACTTCTGGCTGCCGTCCGACCGCGAAGCCTTCGTCCCGACGTTGCGCGAATTGCTGAAGCGTTCCGAGATCGAGCGTGTCGAGATCGCCTGCAGCGGCGGTTTCGGACGCACCGGGACAGCGATGTCCTGCCTCGCGGTACTGGATGGAGTACCGGTCGATAAGGCTGTCGACTATGTCCGTGAGAACTACTCACGCAGGGCCGTCGAGATGCCGTGGCAGAAACGCTTCATCACCCGGTTCGTCTAGAGCCGATTCGCTGATCGCATCGAATCCGGGGCGGAACTGCGACCAGAGGGCTCTGGTCGTGTTCCCTCTCCAGGAAGCTCAGGCTGGCCCGCAGTCGGAGGGTTTCAATACTCGAGTGTCCCATTAGAGCGGTACGCGGCCAACGTCTCTCGGAGGCCGGGGCGCTCTCGGCTGCGTCCGGTGTAATCCTTGTCGGTTCGCAGGCCACGGAGAATCCTCCGCGAACAGATCGACAAGACCGTACTGCGCCAGCCGAACTCGTTAACGTCGCGGTTACCAGAGCGCCTGCTCGCACTCCCCGACCGCCTCATGCCACTGGTCGGTCATCGTTGCCATTCACCCGGCGGATCCGCGAACAATTGCCAACTATCTTGACCACGATCACGACCGAAAGTGGTCACGGTAGTTGCCACACCGCAGGTCAGGGCGCCGGGAAATGACATCTGCGGTGGCGATTCACAGCGGGCGGACGCGTGGATTGCCATCCGGATGTCTGCAAATTCGCGGAGACTGGAGGCGTTGGACTACCAGAGGTTGACGACGTCGCCGTTTACCGCGGTAAATATCGCTCACGCCAGTTCCGCACACTTGGTTGGCGATGACGGTGCTGTCAGGTGGCATCCTGTGGATCCAGCCGGAGCAACGGCCGAGAGCCTCGTCACCTTTCCTGAGGTTTCAGAGACTGCGGGTTGCCCGACCATCGCCACCACCACGCGGCTTCTCCCTTCGTACCCGGGCAAACGTCGGGTCATAAAGAGCCTGCTTCTGTCTTGCCGCAACCCTTCTATGGGTTCCATTTCGTCATGTGACGTTTTCAACATGGAATCCTTGGCACTCAAGGCAACGCTCTCTACCACCTCCAAACCGGCATGCCCGGACGTCACCTATTAACCGCGGCGCCCCAAGGGCAGCACCACCGAACAGCGCGGAACCATTCAGTCTGTCGGCAAACCTGTCGTGTTCAGGTCCACGCGGCAGTCGACCAGGAGGGAAGCCAGTTGACATGAACGATGCTCGCCCTGATCGACGTATGCACCTTGTACCCGATCACCCACCATCCATTCCGTCCGCGCCAGCGGTGGTGTGGTGGCCTCCCCCGCAACCTTCCGCAAAGCCTGGGCCATCCTCGTAGCCTCCGCTGTGAGCGGACCTACCCTCACGGCACCAGGTCTCGAATAGTCCCATCGAACGGGGCCATCAGCACTCGCCATCACCGGCCCGATCGACGGTGCATCAGATCTGTGGGTCTGGCTCGGCCTTCCGCGCCAACGTCGTGTACGACGTTGCGGCAGGCAGCGACGAATGCACGGCACATCCCATCACCGAATCCAGCAGCGTGGCCGAGATACCGCCATGCATCGTGCCCAGTTGATTCGCGAACAGTTCCTGCGGCTCCAACGACATCACGACGCGGCCCTCTTCGAGGGCGTCGATCGACAATCCGAGCAACTGCCCGATGTTTGGCCTCCCCTCCTGCACCGACTCGAGATGCTGGAGTACCTGCAAGCCAGTCGCCGCGGCGACATCCAAATCAGTACTGCCGGTCAACCTCGTCCCCTCGATCCAACAGCGTCGGCTCCTACCGGCGCACCCCTGCCGCGAGCATAGAGAACCAGTGCCAGTTTCGGAGCTTGGTGATGGACCCGCTCGAAAAGCTAGATGCGTTGGGCCGCAGAAAGGTCCCCGACTCACTCAACGACGGGCACCGTTGTTGCTGAAACGACCCCGATGCGGGCGCCTCGATTCGACTCACAGCTGCGGCTACGTCATTAGGTAGTGCTGTGACTATTGTCGGGGCCTGGTGCACCCCAATGCACCTGCTGGGGACCCACCATGTCGGGTCCCCGGCAGGGTCACTCCGGGGTGCCGACAGCGCGAATCGCACTGATGCGCAACGCAGAGCGTGTTGACACGATCGAGGTGGCTGCGGTCAGGGCCATTGTCAGTGCGGTGATGCCGAGTAGCAGCGGCCAGGGGACAGCAATGACGGCCGTGCCGTATGCGCGGAACGTCGCGATCCACAACCCGACGAGCGCCGTCACCGCGGCGACTGCTCCAAGGAACAGACCGATGAGCGTTGCTGAGAGCGCTTCCACGACGACTGCTCCCAGGACTTGGCGGCGCGTCATGCCGGACAGTCGCAGCGTGGCCAGCTCTGACCGCCGCTGTCCGATGGAGATCGCGACGGTACTCAGCACACTGATCAGGGCGTACAGACTTCCGAGTCCAACGATTGCACCCATCACCCCGCGGTTCTCCCGATCCTTCGTCGACGAGTCGTCCTGCGCTGCCGCCGTTGGTGTTTCGATGCGGGTTGCGCCGAGCGCCGCGAGATCGGCACGCACCAGGTTGACATCGGCGTCCGGTTCCAGCTGCACAAGCGCAGTCGTGTACCGCTCGAGCACCTGCGCGGGAAGGATCGCGCGGTCGATGTAGAAGCCATCCGTCCCGGCCAGAGTTTCCGGCATGCGTGCGGCTTCTGTCAGCGGGATGGCGGTGCCATCGACCTGCAGCGTGATCTGCTCGTACTCACCGTTGACCATCAGGCTGTCCAGCCCGTTACCGAACACGATGCTTCCCGAACCGAAGTCGGCGAGATCGCCTGACTCCGGCTGCAAGAGCCGCGTCTGCCGGAAACGGTCCGGGTCGACCGCGACCACCGTTCCCGGGCCGTCCAGGACCACGCCGCCGCGGGTGAGCCTCACCGCGAGCGGGACGACCGTTTCGGGCGCCGCGACGGCGATCCCGGGAATCGTCTCGGCCCTGCCGACGTCGAACGTTGCTCCGGATGCGACGAGATCGGCACGGATCAGGTGGCTGCGCTCGAACTCGGCCGAAGCGGTTTGGGTGTCGAGGATGCCCTGCAGACCCATCACGAGACTCACCAGGACGATCATCGGTGCCGCACAGGATGCCGTGCGGCGTACCGCGTCACGCAGGTTCGCCACTGCCACCGCGGTCACCGGACGCCGCCCGGCGAGAGCGGAGACGAGACCCGCGACGGCTGGCACCAGCAACGGAGCGAGACAGCTCATCGCCACGGAAGCAGTGACGACGATGCCCAGTCCGAGCAGCAGCGGGATGAGCATCCCGCCGCTGGTGGCCGAGAAGTACACCTGGACCACTGTGAGCAGGACGGCGATCACTGCGGTCAGCCACCGTCGTACCCCCATCACCCGACGTTCCGTCTCGCCTCGCCGTAGCACCTCAAGGGGGCGGACACGCGTCGCACGCCGCACGCTCCCCCACGCGCCCAGGACCGTGACACAGACCGCGACGACGAGATCCAAGATCAGAACGGCGGGCTGAACGGGCGACCCAATCTCGGCCGGGAGCACGCCCAGACCGGTGAGGATCGCCCGCTGTATCGGCGTTAATGCAAGGCCCAGGGCCGCACCGACGAGTGTTCCCAGCAGCGCGATGAGGGCCGCCTCCCCAAGGAGTACACGCCGAATCTGTCCTGCGGTGACACCTACGATGCGTAGCGTCGCGAGGTCACGTCGTCGTTCGTCGACGGCGAAGCCAATCGTGGAGGCCACCACGAAAACGGTGAGAAAGGCGCCGAGCATCACGGTCATTCCGGTGAGCGTGCTAGCGCCGCTGGCAGCCTGGCGGAACGCCTCGGCCGCCTCCGGGGCCGCATTGACGGGCGGCGCGGCGCTTTCCACGCCGAGGATGATCGTCATCCCGGCATGCACGATCCCCACGCCGATCGCCACCGCAGCGATCGTCCCGACGAACAACTGCCAACGATCGAGGAGCGTACGGGCCGCGAGCGCGATCACGGCTGGGACTCCAGGTCCGCGAGGGTGGCCGCGATCTTCGGCGCGTCGGCACCGTCGAGGGTCCGCACCAGACGGCCGTCGCGCAGGAACGCCACGTGGTCGGCGCGGGCGGCAGCCTGTGGATCGTGCGTCACCATGAGGATCGTCTGGCCCTCGCTGTCGACGAGGTCGCGCAGAAGTCCGAGGACGACTGCGGCGGACGTACTGTCGAGGGCTCCAGTCGGTTCGTCGGCAAAAAGGATGCTCGGTCGCGCAGCAAGGGCTCGTGCGATGGCGACACGCTGTTGCTGTCCGCCGGACAGTTCGCGCGGCTTCTGGTGGGCATGATCTGCGAGGCCGAGCGCACCCAGAGCCTCCCTTGCTGCTGTGTCCGCCTGACGGACGCCGGCAAGGCGCAACGGAAGGCTCACATTCTGCAATGCTGTCAGAGCGGCGACCAGGTTGAACTGCTGAAAAACGAAGCCGATGTCGGTGCGGCGCAGGTAGGTCAGTGTGTTGTCGCTCAATGTGCTGATGTCGTGGCCGTTCAGGAAGACCCTGCCCGAGTCGGGGCTGTCCAGCCCAGCGGCACAATTCATCAGCGTGGACTTGCCTGAGCCTGACGGCCCCATGATTGCAGTCCACGACCCCCTGCGGCATCCCAGCGTGACGCGGTCGAGCGCAACGAACGCGTCCGCGCCGGAGGGAAAGGTCCTCGTGACGTCCTGAAGGTGAAGAACTGTGTTCGTCGATTCCGGTTCGATCATGCTTCCACTTCACCTGGCCGCGTCTGTGCCGTCAGTCGGCCTGAACCGTGAAGTCATGGTAGGGCTGGCTCTACCGCGCAAGTCCAGGATCTGCACCTAGGATCCGAGGATGAACGGCAGCACGTCGATATCCCCCGGGTTGGTACCTGTGGCGCGCTGGCGCGCGGCGACGTACGTCGCCGCCACGGTCACACGCACGCTGCTCGCGGTCGCCGCATCGGCGCTCCTGGCGGCACCGATCCTGATCGCAACGACCGAAAAGGACTGGGGTGCTGAGCGAACAGGTGCGTTCCTCGTCGCTGGACTGGCGGTGCTGGGGGTCGGCTTGCCGCTCACCTCGGCCGTCCTCGCAAAGACGGACTGGGCTGCCGCCGCGCCGCTGCACGACGGCGCGGAGGCAGAACGACCCGATATCCAACTGCATGAACCGAAGACACTCGTGCGCCCGATCGCCTACACCGTCGTCATGCTTACCCTCGGCGGCGCCGTCGCGGTACTTGTGCTGCTCGCAGTGATCGGCTCGGTTGTCGCCCTGTTCAGCCCATACCTGGCGATTACCGGAGACAGCGCCGTCATCGGCCCATTTACGGTCACGACGGTGGCGCACAGCCTCCTCGCAGCCGCCGCCGGCGCGGCGCTGCTCACCCTGCTGGTGTGGACCTCACCGGCCCTCGCGAGCGCGCACGCGCGACTCGTCTGGCAGGTGCTGACGCGGCCTGAGGAGCGGCTGCGGCACGACCTCACAGCGACTGCGCAGTCGCGGGCCCGCTTGGTACGTGCTTTCGACGTCGAGCGCCGCCACATCGAGCGCGACCTGCACGACGCGATCCAGCCGCAGCTGTTGTCGGTGAGCATGACACTGGGCCTCGCCCTCACCGCACTCCCGCAGGACGTCCCCGGACGAGACGACGTCGTGCGCGCACAACAGCAGGCCCGGCAGACCCTCGACGACCTGCGCAGGGTCGTGCGGAACATTCACCCCCAGGTGCTGATCGACCACGGCCTCGGTTCCGCAGTGAGGGAGGTCGCGGACGGCTTCGCCATCCCAGTCGAGGTGGACGAGCGGTTGGGCACCCGCCTGGCACCCGACGTCGAGACAAACCTCTACTTCTGCGTGGCTGAGCTGCTGTCGAACGTCGTAAAGCACAGCGCCGCCAGCCGCGTCGATATCCTGCTGCACCGTCCTACGCCGGATCAGGTCCATATCGTCGTCCGCGACGACGGATGCGGTGGCGCCGGCTCCCAGCGCCGCGAGGACGGCGGGCTGAGTGGGATCACCGACCGTCTCGCCGCGCTGGACGGCACGCTCACTATCGATTCGCCACTCGGCGGGCCGACGGTCATCACCGTCGCGGTCCCGGACGGAACCGCGGGATGACCGCGTCACGACCGGATCCCGCCGCACCGCTGCGTGTAGTCCTTGCGGAAGACAACACGCTGCTACGCGAGGGGCTTCAGATGTTGCTGGAGAGCAACGGCTTCGTCGCCGTCGCAGCCGTAGGGACGGCGGACGAGCTCCTGACGGCCTGCCGGGAGCACGACCCCGACCTGGTGGTTACCGACGTGCGGATGCCACCCGAGTTCCGGTCCGAGGGCCTGGCCGCCGCAGCACAGCTGCGGCAGGAGAACCCAAGGCTGCCGATCGTCGTGCTCAGCCAGTACATCGAGCAGAGTTATGTCGCCGAACTGCTCGATGGAGCGGGTGGGTCTGGAATCGGCTACCTACTGAAGGACCGTGTCAGCGATGTCCAGGACTTCGCGGACACCCTGCGTCGGGTGCACTCCGGCGGCACGGCGGTCGATCCCGCCGTGATCAGCCAGATGATCAGCCGACGCCGCGACCCGCTGAAGCAGCTCACACCTCGCGAGCGCGACGTCCTCGTAGTCGTCGCAGAGGGGCACTCCAACGCTGCCATCGCGCGGACGCTGTTCATCAGCGAGGCCGCCGTGGTCAAGCACATTGGTAACATCATGATGAAGCTCGACATCCCGCCCAACAACGACCAGAACCGCCGGGTCGCGGCGGTTCTGGCCTATCTGCGAACGCAGGACCGGGACTGACTACCCAGTCGCCGCGGGGGCGCCGTTGATGTAGACCTCGGTCCCCTCCGGGACGACGATCGAGTAGTTGCCCTCGCAGTACCCGATAACTCCATCCCCGCACGGCGTGTCCAGGTTCAGGCTGCTGCCGTTGAGCGACCACGCCGGAGTGTTGGCGCTCTTGCCCATCGTCTGTGTCTGCACAGTGACGACCACCTCTTCGGTTCCGGCCTCTGATGAGACCGTGACCGGCATGTTCGCGTGTGAGTTCACTACGTCCAATCGCTGCCCGCTGAAAGCAAACGACTCCTCGCGCTGCTCGGTACTGGCACAGCTCGTCAACGTCAGCGCCCCAATCAGAATGGTTCCGGCCACACCTGCATGAAGAAGATTTCTCATACTGGTATTCCACCCGTCTCGCCTCGGCGGCGGCATACGCCAGGCCCGTGCATTCGGGTAGACCCAGCCCTACCTCAGCTCCGAAGACAGACTCGTTGGCCGCCCGCCGCCGCGGCAGCCAGGTTCAGATCGCGAGTTAGTGGCGTCGGCGGTTTACGCCGGTTCGGCGGGAGGGTTCGTCGCGCGAATGCTCGACAGAATCAGGTAGAGGAAGCCGAGGGCTACTACGACCAGGATTCCCCCGTCGATCCGCCCGAGTAATGCGTCCTGCGTGACGACCATCGCGCCGCCTCCGACGCCGATCACCAGCGCGATCGCCCCGGATGTGAGCCGTTGACGCGGCGTGTCCCCCGGCATGGACGGCATTCCCTGACGATCGCGCCACCAGTCGAGTGCCATCATCGCGAGCAGGGATTGCCAGAACAGCTGCATCCAGTTGCCCTCGACGACCCCGTCGACGACCAGGAACACCCACGACACCGCCACGACCACACACGCGGTAGCTACGAGAATCCCTCTCACGGGCACGGATTGATCCTGGCCGAGCCCGGGGCAGAAGTCCATCACCCCCGTGGTCCCCGCATCCGCGTGTAGTCGATGACGAGGGCACTCCCTGCCGGTCCAGTCGGGAACGACGCCCGGACCATCACCGCGCTACGTGATCCGGCCGACGACCCGCGCCAGCCCGGGGTCGTCGCAGACATGGTGACCTGTGCGCCGAGTCGATGCCCGTAGACCAAATCAGCGAGAGTGCAGCTGTGTCTCCAGCCGCGGGTCCGCGTGGATCGCAGCGAGTTGCGCGAAATCCGTGGACACCACGAGGGCGTCTTCCTCGTCGACGCCCGTGGCGGCACACCACCAACGATCATCTGGCCACCAGAAGTTCGGCGTCCGGGAGACCATCGTGTGCTGGCCGATCTCACGAGTCGCGGTGAGCACGAGATACTCCCAGCCCGCCTCGTCGCGGACCCGCGCGGCTCCGATGATCTCCTCATCCACGAGCGTCCCCCACCGACCCCACAACAGACCCATATGTGCATCGTGCAGGTGCTCAGAGACGGCGCCGATCCGTTCGGGAGGAATCGAGCCGGCCTCCGGTCGCATATCGAACACACCGTCGACAGTTTCGTCGGGCCCCTCCAAGCACCCGGCAGCGTAGAAACTGATGCCAGGCTTCAACCGTGTGCCACAGGCGGCAGCGATCTGCGCCCACGACACCGGTGTCGGATCACGATCGGCGCCATGCCACCGGTAGGCCGGATGCAGGATCTGTAGACCATGGCGATACCGGTCCTCCAACCACCCACCCACAGGCGTGTCGTATGGATACGGATACGACGCCAACCACGACGCCACACTGGTGTCGGAACTGCCGGCCCATCCGAATTCCCCGGTCACCCAATGATTATGCGGTCTGCGCCGATCACCCCAGCTCGACGGCGAACATCCCGAGCACCGCCGCGAATCCGAGTGCCAGCAGTCTGGCCACCGTTCCAGATGGGAGTTGGAAAGGAACATGAGCACGTCGAGGCCGTTCTGTTCGGCGAGGAGCGTGACAGTCACGCTGGGTGTGGTGTAGCTTCGTTCTCTTCGTCTCCGGACGGAGTACTCGGGAGTGAATTGTGCATATCCACCATTGCCTCCGCCGACCGAATCGACCGGATCTCTTTGTCTTACAGCGACTGTCGCGCTGCCGAACTGCTATCGGCAGCATCGATCTCTTCGTCTCCGGACGGAGTACTCGGGAGTGAATTGTGCATATCCACCATTGCCTCCGCCGACCGAATCGACCGGATCTCTCTGTCTTACAGCGACTGTCGCGCTGCCGAACTGCTATCGGCAGCATCGATGCACAGCGCGGTGACGAACGATGACCGGACAACGATCGAATTCGAACCCACAGGGAGTCGCGTCCGGCGCCGAGTTGGCCGGCGGCGCAGCGCACCCGCATGGACGCACCTTACGCGTGTGGGTCCCCCACTGGGACGGTTCAGACTGCGACGCAACACCTCCCCCCAAGGTGGGAACCGTGTTGGCGGTCCGCCTCGCACTCGGCACCGCACCCAGTCCCGGCGACCCGCAATCGACGACACGAGGCGCAATCGCGAATCAGGCCAGCACCAGGCTACGCGCGGTCGCATATTCAGAGGTTGGTCAGCGACCGCATCTTCCTCGGGATGGCGGGCGGCCGTGGTGGCCGACTGTTCTGCGCGGTGACGGTTGGAGCGCGCGGTACGACACCGAGCGGCCGATGACGGGGCACGTGCAGGTTCGGGGAATCCTGATCGCGCAGGAGTACGGAGCCGATGAGGTTCGAGGTCTGGTCACGCGGGTGCAGGTCATCACCACAACCAGGCGGCCCAATGACGCGGACCCGCAGCCTCACGAGTTGGTCCCCGGCAGCGTCCGTTTCACCGACGTCGACGAGGCGCCTTTCAGCGCTCATGGCTCCTACGCCGAGACGGTGTGCAGCGGTGAGCGTTTGGTGCGACGCGAGGGCGCGTTGGTTGATCTCGATCTCGACATACCTCCTGCCGACCCGCGGCCGCGGGTCGTGGCGGGCGCGCTTGCGGCGCACGACAAGGATCTGTGGGTGATCGACCGCGAACTACCACTGCTTGCGCACGTTCACGACGCCGCCGGCGCGAGGAAGACCACCGAGCACATTCTGCCGCTGTCGATTGTCGACCCGGACCAATGCCGGTGCATCGTCGCCGACGCCACCGGCTGCTGGGTCGCAGGCCCCGACGGTGTTCACCGGGTCGAGGTGAGCCCCGACGGCGCCGCTGGCGTGACCTGTGTCGACGATCAACCGGCCGTGCAGGTCGCCCTCTGCGACGGGGTCCTGCTCGCGATCGGGAACACCGAACAACGACTACGGCGCGACCCCAAGTCCGGCCACCTCGCGCCACTCGACATCCTGGACCGCCCCGCGCGTATCCTCGTTCCCGGATCCGCCCCGGCACCGGTCGACCTACCGAAAGGAACAGTCGACGCCGTCACGGCCATCGACGGCGGATTCCTTCTGCTGCTGACTGTTTCGCTCAGCGGTCCGGAACCACGCGGACGCCGGCTCGTGTCGATCACGACCGACGGGGCGGTGCAGGTCGGGCCCATCCTCGAGCTGGATTCGAATCTGTCGTCAGCGAGTCTGTCGCCGAACTCGTTGCGGCTGTGCACACGGAAGATGGTCTACCGAGTTCTCGACGATCTGACCGTCGAGCCGATCCGTCCAGTGTCACATCACGGGCTTCGCCTGGGGCTGATCGGCGTCCGGCTGTGGACCGTCACGTACCGGCCGCGCGGCATCGGCCGGAGAGGATGGTGGCCTGGCACCGGGCCGGACGATCTGCCACCCTGCGAGGCCGGTCATGGCTGTTCGTGCTGCTCGACAAGGCCTCGGACAGGCCGACGATAGTCGTGCCCCTCTCCACTCCCCTGACGCGGCCGTCCGCCACCGCCGACGGCACGGTCTGGCTGGCCGACAGCGCCGTAACCGCCCTCCGCCCGGACGGGACCGTCGACGACCTCGACCTCGCGTTCGACGACCCATCCCCCGGCCACAGGCCTGCTGGTCTCTAGGGTGAGCGCATGGCCGGAAACGAACAGTGCTGGCATTGGGCGCCCGAGGAACTAGCTCTCACCTCAGGTCCGGACGCTGGTCAATGGATCGTGGAGGCGTTGCGGCGCGGTTCGTTCGATGTCGGAAGCCTCGTGCCCCCAGTCTTTCCCGCCTACGCCCGTGTCTTCCACCCCGTCTACCTTCGCCGCGGGGACGACTGGACTCGAATCAACTGGCGAACCGTCGCCGAGCAACACGGAACGATCGCTCACGCTGCAATGAGTTGGCAGACCATCACCGGTACCCATCGTCCCGGCTACGATCCGGAAGAAGGCTCCCTACCTCAACCGGAGGCCCGAGCCCTCACATCAATCCTCCAAGACCACACCGCCGCACCCGACACGTGTTGGTTCGCGATCTGGGACGGATACGGAGACACGGAACCTCCGCGCGGGATCGAGCACCTCGATGTGCCGGGCCGGGGAATGATCGTGCTGCGCGGGGCGATCGACGCGGCCGCAGCTCGTTTCGGCAAGACCCCACACAACTGGAGCGGCGGCTACAGCGCGAACCTGCGGTGGCCGAACGATCACACCTGGTGCGTGGCAACAGATATCGACCACAAGACCACTTACGTCGGCGGCACCGCCGCCTGCATCGACGCCATCCTCACCGACCCACGCCTCGAAGCCTTCCCCGTCCCCGACACCCATTTCATCGGCTGGACAGCCGACACCATCAACCCCCACCCGCCGTACCGGACATGAGAGCCCACAAACCCTCCCGTAGCGCCATCGACTCAGTGGGCACTGCAGGCGCGCGAACAAATGCCAACTATCCTGACGACCCTCAAGGGGGTCTCTCGTCACCGTAGTTGTCAATCCCCAGGTCAAGCGCCCGTGAAATGACAACTGCGATGGCAACTCGCACCCACCGTGAACGGTCACCGTAGTTGGCGGATAGTCACTCAGTTGGCGGAGTCGTCATGAAAGCTGGCGGATGGTCACCTTGTTGGCGCCTGAGCTATCGAAGGTCGAGCCGAACACGCCGAAATGCGAGGATGTTCACAACCCAGTCGAATGCTGTCGGACCCGCTCCAGCAAGTGCTCGGTCGAGTTGTGCACGGACCTTCGACCGATTCGTCCGGTGACATGTTTCGAGACGACTGTCGAGTTGTCGCACGGCTTCCGAACAGCCCAGAGATTCCCACGACCGTTCGCTGCTCTCCCAGACGAAATAGAAGTTGCCGTCATCCGGCGTGCCGTAACCGCCGGTCAGGCAGTCCGAGAAGGAATCGAGGTTCGTTCCGAAGTAGCCTCCGGCGCCCCGCACTGCTTCCCCCACAACCAGAAAGACGTTTTCCAGCCTATGGATGCGTGTGCCGTCCATGACGTACTCCACTGCACTGCCCACGCCACGCTCCAGGGTCATCGCGTCGACCACGTCGGCGCGTTGTCGGCTCAGCGGTCTTCGGGGCGCGGGATTTCAGTGGGCGGGATCTCGGTGACACTCCAGCCCGTGAAGAATCGGCGGGCATTGACGAGATAGTTCCGCAGATGCCGGAAGAGCGCCGTTACCTCCCAAAACTGCATATTCATACCCAATGGTCTCATATGCGCCGAAAGCGCAGCGTGCTCATCCCTTCCGCCTGACCTCCAGCAACTGACCAAGCACGCGGCCCCGGCGCGGGCGTCGCGACCGCATCCCCGCATGCTCGGCAATCACCGTGCGTCACAGTGGAAGCTGCCGGTGAGTATGGTCCGCGCATGGGGAAATCACCGAAACGCGTGCGCCCATCATCGTGTGCGCTCGTCGGATCCGGTGTGGCGTTCGTACTCGCCACGAGCTGGCTGCTACTCACAGCACCCGGCCAGCTGCCATCGCACTTCGAGGGATCCGGAGAGATCACCGAATGGATGAGCCTCGGCCAGTACGTCACCATCACCTGCGCCTCCGCTCTCGGCACAGCACTGATCTGTGGTGGCGCTCGGTGGTACATCCCCAAGATCCCCGACCGCGCCTTCCATGTGACCGGACCGCACGCGAACTACTGGACACGGCCCGAGAACAGGAACGAGTTCAACACCAAGTTCATCGCTGACCTCGAGTGGATCGGCGTCCTTGTCACCCTCATCATCGTCGGGGTCACATGCCTATCAGGCATCACCGCCGCCGGAGTACACGTCCCGTTCTGGATCAGGCCGACCGTCACCGTGCTCCCGATACTGGCGCTGCTCGGATACGTCGGATACATCGCCTACTCACGCCGATACGGCCCACCACCGCCGACACCCCGCCACCCAAGACCATGACCGACCCGCCGACCGCCCCGTGCGGGCACGACGACGCGCCGGGGTCCGGCCTCCACCAGCTCATCCGGTAACTCGACACAGTCCGTTCAGCCAACGAACAGCCGCGAACAATCGCCAAGTTCGATGACGACGATCGCGCCCCGCCGTCGTCACGCTAGTTGCCATACCGCAGGTCAGGGCACCAGAAACTGACAACTACGATGACGATTCACAGCTGCTACTCGCTCTCCGCGTGAATCGCCGCCCTAGTTGGCAAACTGACAACATAGTTGGCAGAGCGCCGGCGCACGCTCGCGTCGCGCTCACGCGCTCAGCAGGACTGCAACGAGCGGTCATACCGCACACCCCTTTCCGGGCTTCCGTATGCTGCGGCAACATGACCATCGACGGGACTCAGGACCGGTGGTCGCGTCACGAGCGGCGCGCCTTGCTGGTGCTGCGAGTGTCGATCGGAGTGTTTACGTACGGAACCGTCGTCCACATTCTGCAGATCTTGAGCGCACCCGCCGACCCCTACCCGACTGTCCCAACCTGGCTGGCAGTGTTCTTCACCAGTTTGGTGGTCCTCGACCCGATGTGCGCAATCTTGTTGTGGTGGCGACACCGAGCTGGAGTGGTCATCGGCGCCGCAGTTCTCAGCCTCGACGCGATAGCGAACGCCTACGCGAACTACTTCCTGGACAACGCCTCGGGACTCACTATCGGTCGTGTGGCACCTGTGCCCATTGCACTGCTGGCCCTGCTACTCGCGTATTGCGGTCGCGTCCACTGGTCTCGCTTGGCTTAGCCGCACGCCGAACCTGCAACCCCACCCGCGTTCACCTCAGCCAGACGGTGCAACCGCCGTTGGCAGCGCCATCTCGCAAACCGAACCGGCATCGGAGTGCTTCCGGAGCAACTCACCACCGTGCGTAAACGGCGATCTTCAGGGGCATTGACGACAACCTTCGGAAACCCGTCCTCGATAGCTGGCGATGGTTGGCGCCGCTGAAGTTCAGCAAAAGGGCGCCTCCGAAGACGGCCCTCTGGTTCAGTGGTCCTCGATGAGCGAATTACGGGGGTCGTGTGTCCGTCTCGCTGCGTTCCTGCGGGTGGCGTGCTGAGCATCGCCGCAGACCGCTCACTAGCGAGGCAGAGTCCAACTCGCCGAGTGACGGCCTACGCCGCGGGTTTGGTAGGCGATGCAGGCGTGTACCCAATTGCACGCCTGGGGCGTCCCGCAGATTCGGCCGTGCTGACCCGCGAGTGGACCGCGGCGCTAGCAACGACGGCGGTTCTTGTCGCTGCGATCCTCCTGCCGAAGCAGTGGGCCGCCCGCCTGACAGCCGGCGGGTGGCTTGCGCATGCGGTCTTCGATCACGCGCACGAACGAGGCGCGTCATCACGACTGCCCAACTGGTATCCCGCGCTGTGCGCCGGATACGACGTGGGCGTAGCAGCAGTGCTATCACCCAAACTCGTCACGGTAGCCGGCGACGCGGTCGATCACGTAGGTGCGAGCCACGCGCTCGACGCGACCATCACCCCAGTGGTTCGTCGTCGAGGTCGAGAAGCGGAGATGCCAGCCGACACTGAACCTAGTTCGCCAACAAACAGCCGCGAACAAATGCCAACTTCGATGACGACGATCGCGCCCTGTCGTCGTCACGCTAGTTGTCACACCGCAGGTCAGAGCGCCGGGGAATGCCAACTTCGATGACGATTCACACCGCTGTGAATGGTCACCGTTGTTGGCAACTCGTCACAGAGTTGGCATTTTCGTCATCGAAGTTGGCATCCTGGCAGATAGTGGCATCTTCGACCAGTTCCGCCCGCCCGGTTGGCCGTGACGACGCTGCGACAGCTCTCTGATCAGTCTGTCTGCCTCATATCCGGCTGGTCTCCGCGACGGACGCATGGAATGCCGCGCGGCTGCCGCCTAGGCCAGGGTCGGTCGCGAACAGCACGCGCAGTGCGCCGGCCCAGATCAGTGCGGCACCGAGCATGTGCACGACCACGAGGGCCTCGGCAGCAACACCGACGAATTGGAGCACACCCACGAACCCCTGCGCGAGCAACAGTGCAATGAACACGCTGGCGCGGGCGGCGACCGAGTCGGCACCGGAACGGCGCGCGATCAGCAGCGATGAGACCGCGACAGCAAACGTGACCACCGCGGCCACCGCGTGAATGATCACCATGGTCGTCCAGTCGAACGGCATCCGATGTACATCCGATGAATCACCGGCATGGACGCCCGATCCGGTCACCGCCGTACCGATCACCACCAGCACTGCGGTCGCGGCGACCAACCACCGTGCCCGCACTGCCAGCGCCGGATCGGCGGTCGCAGTAGCGGTGGATCTGTCCAGCCGCTCGACCAGCTCGAACGTATACACAGCCGCCGTCAGCAAGAGCATTGCGGCAATGAGGTGCGCCGCAACAACATACGGGCTCAATCGGGCGAGCACCGTCACGCCGCCGACGAGTGCGTTGAGCACGATGATCCAGAACTGCAGCCACGCCGCCCGCAGTACCGCGCGATCAGGCTCTCGCTGACAGCGCGCAACGATGATCAACGCACCGACCGCGACGCACAGCACCACCGTCAGCAGCCGGTTGCCGAACTCGATGGCACCGTGGATCCCCATCTCGGGCGTGGGCGCCAATCCTTCCCCGGTGCAGGATGGCCATGTCGGACAGCCCAAACCGGAG
This sequence comes from Rhodococcus sp. AG1013, assembly GCF_003350365.1. Classification (NCBI taxonomy): domain Bacteria; kingdom Bacillati; phylum Actinomycetota; class Actinomycetes; order Mycobacteriales; family Nocardiaceae; genus Rhodococcus; species Rhodococcus sp. AG1013. The sequence goes on along the minus strand of NZ_QQAT01000012.1, from coordinate 156,811 downwards.
CCGGTCACGCGGACCACCCCACCAGTGACGATGATCAACACACTCGTCACAACCGTCGCGGTCGCGGCGACCCGAAGACTCCCCCACCCGAACGACACGCGACGTGCAAGCCACGACAACGGCGTCACCACAACCCCCTCGTATTGCTGGCGATACCGAACCAACGTACCGAGCAGACCTCAGCCTGCTTCGCGGTCGCCATCACCGATGACATCGCGCGGATTAGGGGCAAGCCGTACAACAGTGCGATCACGGACTGCTCCGCCGGGCGGAGATGCGTCGGCATTAGCCTGATCTCATGGGGTCGGGGAAGATGCGGGTAGCGGTGCGGTGCATCCCTTTCGCGATCCTTCTCGCCACCATCGCTTTGCTTGTCTACTTCAGCTGGGAGCCTCCGGCCGCTCCGAAGCCGGCCAAAATCACCTGGCGCTCCCCGCTGCCGAGTTGCGGTGATGCGGCGCCTCGCCCAAGAGCTGAGCCGCAGGAGCCACTCACCCCGTCGGTGATCGGCTGCCTGTCGGACGGTCGAGAACGCGACAGCGGCGAGTTCGCGTTCACCCTCTATACGACAGAGGGCGACCCCATCGTGTACTATCTGCGCACCGTGCCCGGAACGAATGACGTTGAAGTGCTGGTCGACTCGTCGCAGGACCAGTTCGGAGGTGGGCCCGGCTGGCGCAGAATCTCCTGCACAATCGCCGAACTCTCGCCTGACCTGCTCCGCGACTGCATGGCGAGCTACTGAGTCCCGGCACTCACTGATCAGTGCTCCTTCGGCTCTTCTGCGGACCGAGGTACTGATACAGGGTGGTGCGTCCGACGCCGAGGATCTCGGCGACCTCAGTCTGGGACATGCCGTTCTCGCACATCCTGCGGGCCTGCTTGATCCGACTGTCGGTCATCTTCCGGGGGCGGCCGCCGACCTTGCCCCGGGCACGGGCCGCGGCGGGGCCGGCCGACGTACGTTCCCGGATAAGGTCCCGCTCGATTATGTGGACAGATTGTCCTGCGACGTTGTTCTCGCGACGCGCCGCTGGAGCTATTGAAGCTCCGGTCCCTGTCGGCAACCGGAGGCGGACTAAGCTGCTGGGCGATGCCTGTCACTGTGCCGCGCGATCTTCCCGCCAGGACCATCCTGGAGGCGGAGCGAATCTTTGTCATGTCCGACGAGCGGGCTGGACAACAGGATATTCGCCCTATCCGGATCGCCATCTTGAATCTGATGCCGATGAAGGTCAGCACCGAGACGCAGCTGCTGCGGTTGCTCAGCAATAATCCGCTGCAGATCGAGATCACCCTGCTGCACATGGCCAGCCATGTCTCGCGTACCACCTCTGCAGAGCATCTCGAATCGTTCTACTCAACTTTCGATGACGTGGCCCATATGCACTTCGACGGCCTCATCATCACCGGGGCGCCGATCGAGAAACTCGACTTCGAGGACGTCGACTACTGGCCGGAGATGACCAAGATCCTTGACTGGGCCCGCAGCGCCGTGCAGTCGACTCTGCACGTCTGCTGGGGTGCGCAAGCGGCCCTCTACCACCACTACGGTGTCCGCAAACACGAAGTCCCACAGAAAATCTCCGGTGTATTCTCCCATCGGATCACTGGCGCGCGGTCGCCGATCGTCACCGGGTTCGACGACGAGTTCCTAGCGCCGCACTCACGGCACACCGATGTCTACGCCGCCGACATCGAGGCCACCGGTGAGGTCGACGTGTTGGCGGTGAGCGAGGAGGCCGGGGTCTACTTGGCAGCCACCGCGGACGGCCGCCAGATCTTCGTGACCGGTCACCCGGAATATGATGCGGACACCTTGGCACGTGAATACCGCCGCGACAGCGAGCAAGGACTGCCGGTCCCAGCTCCGGCGCACTACTTCCCCGGCGACGATCCCACCGCCATCCCGCTCAACCGATGGCGCGGCCACGGGCACCTGCTGTACTCCAACTGGCTAAACTACTGCGTCTACCAGGAGACACCGTTCATTCCAGGCGAGGTCTGACCGGCTGAGCCAGTTCCCTCAACAATTCCGATATGCGCGTGGCTATCCGCCGGTGGCGTTCGGCTTCACGGTCCCAGCCTCGCCCTTGGGCGTCGGCGATGAGCTGGTGCTCGATCGCGAACAACCCACTTGCTTCCAGTCGAGGCAGATTGAGGAAGTGTCCAGATAACAACGAAGCTGGCGAGCGCTCCGAAGATGGAGAAGATGAGCTTCCCGCCGGCAGTGGTGGTGTCGATCGCTGCGGTCAGCGATCAGAAGCCGACGCCCTTCTCCTCGAGGTCGGTGATCGTCTGCCGCAGGTGCGGCAGGTTCCGGCCCAGTCGGTCGAGTCGCCACACAACGAGAGTGTCGCCGAACCCTTGGGAATTGCATCTGGTGAGTGGATCGTGGCTGGTCGCCTGGTGGCCGCGCTCCGGAATGCGTGAAGCGAGCGACCCGAGGATCGGTTCTGACCTGCATCACTTGCTTGAAGATCTCGTTAGATGCATGATTTCGGCACTTAACGGGTGGCCTGCTGGAGGGTGGAGGAGCGGATGGGCCGTGGTGATCTGGCGGGTGCAGCGCACCTCGAACTCCTGTCCGGGGTCGTGCAGCTGCGCCCAGAGGACGCGATGGTCGAGGCGATGCTGCGGGGGTTTCGGGCGCAGCAGACGGCCCGTGGTCTGCGCGACGAGGGCATCACGAAGCGGGAGCAGGTCGTGAAGCGGTTCATGACGTTCACCAATGACTATCCGTGGTCGTGGTCGGCCGGGCAGGTCGACGAGTGGTCGCTGCCCTTGACCGCCGAACACCACCTGGCGCCATCGACGATCCGCCAATACCAGGGTCACCTGCGGTTGTTCACCGAGTACCTCACCGATCCGCGCTACGGATGGGTCCGCGCGTGCGAGAACGAACTCGGACCGGGCATGCATCCGGTGCCGATCGTCCACGAGTGGAACACGATCGCCCACCTCAACGACTACGAGGGCAACCCGGAGGCACGCCCGTTCACCCGGGACGAGCTGCAGCAATTCTTCGACTACGCGGACGACCAGGTCGAGCGATCGGTGCGCGCGGGCCGCAAGGGAGCCCTGGCCGCATATCGGGATGCGACGCTTTTCAAGGTGATCTACGGGTGGGGACTGCGCCGGACAGAGGCCGCCAAGCTCGACCTGGTCGACTGGGGCCGCAATCCCGCGGCCCCGGAGTTCGGCCGGTACGGGATGTTGCACGTGCGCTACGGCAAGGCCAAACGCGGGCAGACGCCGCGGCGCCGCAATGTCGCGGCGGTGATGGGCTGGGCGGTCGAGGCGGTGGCTGACTACGTCGAGAACGTTCGCCCGCGGTTCGGGCACGCCGACCATCCCGCGTTGTGGGTGACCGAACGTGGCGGGCGGATCAAGTCGGCGGAGATCAACGCCCGGTTCAGCGCGTACCGCGACGCACTCGGGCTGCCGTCGGTGCTGGTGCCGCCTTCGCTGCGGCACTCCTACGTCACCCATCTGACCGAGGACGGGGTGGACCGCCGGTTCATCCAGTCCCAGGTCGGGCACGAGTGCGACAGTTCGACGGCGATCTACACCCATGTCAGCGACGACTTCATGAACAGCGCACTGCGCCGAGCGCTCTCGCCCGCATTCGGCGCGCTGCACGGGGAAGGGATCCTGTGATGGCGGCAAAACTGGACTACCACTGGCATCTGCGGCAGGTCCTGGCCGCCCGGGGCATGTTCTCGACCACCGACCTGATCGAACCGCTGGCACAGCGTGGGATCCGGCTGTCCTCGTCGCAGGTGTACCGGCTGGTCGTCGAACGCCCGGAACGGTTGAGCCTGAAGGTCCTGATGGCGCTCCTCGACGTCCTCGACTGTGCGATGACCGACCTCATCGAGCCCGTCGCGGCCGCCTCGGCCAAGCCCACCCGGACGGCGGCGGGCGGGACCGCCACGGAGGGGGTCGGGCGGGACCGCCACGGAGGGGGTCGGTGACCTGCGACCCAAACGGGCTCGCATCGCCGGCACAGACCGGCCGTGACCGGCACCGCGGCACCGGATCGGGCGGTCACCGATCCGGTGGGCTCGATCGTGGACCTGCTCGCGGGGACCGATCCGGGATTCGACCCCGACACCGCGCGGCAAGTGGTTACCGACGTCGCGCCTGGTCGGGCGAAGGCGCGTCGGTTGGCGCTCGCCCTCGAAGCCCGCCCCGACCTGCTGGTCGACGGCCGCTCGCCCGCACCGCTGGTTGTGGGCGAGCTGCTGGTCGCGGCACGCGCCGCCGGCGCCGAACGGATCGCCGCTCCCCACTGCTCCGACTGCGAACGACCACTGAACGGCACCCTCGCCCGGATCGGCGAGAACTGGTACTGCCACACGTGCGGGCGACCACAGGAGCAATGCGCCGCGTGCGGGAACACGCGGCCTGTCAACCGGCGAGACCGTCACGGACGACCACACTGCCTTCACTGCCCGGTGCCCGACTCCCGCGATCCCCACACAGTGCTCGTCGACGTGATCACCACGTGCGATCCGTCGCTGGAGGCCACCACGATCATCACCGCCGCAGCACTTGCGGCACCCAGACCAACGGCCCGCCGCAGGTTGGCCTGGGCGATCGAGGACCACCCGGAACTACTCACAGGCTCCGGGCATCTGGCGCCGATACCGGCGGTGCTGCGGCTGATCGACGCCCTCTGCGCGGCCGGAGCCACCGGCATCGTGCGACCGCCCTGTCCCGGCTGCGGGCGAGTCACTCCTCTGAACCGCCTGTGCGACGGGCAACGCATCTGCCGGCGGTGCAGCAGCGTGGGCCGGGCGGTGCCGTGCTCGCGCTGCGGAAAGCCCCGCGAACCGGCCGGCCGCGACGACCAAGGTCTGCCCTTATGTTCGCGGTGCGTGCTCAATGACCCCGCCAACCACGAAGACTGCAGTGGCTGTGGACGTCGCAAGCCGGTCGAAGCGCGCACCCCGGAGGGCCCGTTCTGCTGGAACTGTCGACCGCGAAAGCACCTGACGTGCTCCATCTGTGGCTGCCATGGGGCGGCCGAGATCTCCCAGGTCACCGGCGAGCCCTGGTGCAAGGCATGTCAGCAACGTTGGGTCCGCTGCGCGGGATGCGGTGAGGTCAAGCCGATCCGGTCGGGAACTCTCGAGGCGCCGTTGTGTGCCGGTTGCACCGAATCCGATTCCTCACGGTGGCAGCCGTGTCCGCGGTGCGGGACCGCCGAGCGTCTCGTCGGTAACCATCCCTGTCAGCGATGCGTTCTCGACGAACGCCTGGGCACCTTGCTTGCGGACGACACCGGCGTCATCAGACCCGAGCTGACCCTGCTGCACCGGACTCTTGCGACGATCGACCTCCCGCGAACAGTGTTCAAGTGGCTCTCGCGAAGTTCCGCGGCGGCGGTGCTGAACGACCTCGGCAGCGGCAGAAGAGCATTGACGCACGATGCCCTCGACGACCTCGGCCCCAGCAAGCCGGTCGAGCACCTACGTAGCGTGCTCGTCGCGACCAGCGTGCTTCCCGATCGCGACGAACACCTCGCCCGCCTCGAACGGTGGATCACCGACACCGTCGACACTGTCACCGATCCGGGGCACCGAAAGCTGGCGCGCCACTATGCAACCTGGCATCTCCTACGGCGACTGCGTGCACGCAACCGCGGCCGACCGGTCAGCTACGGGCAGGCCACCGGCATCCGGACCCGTCTCCGCGGAGCGGCTGTGCTGCTCAATTGGCTCACCGACCGGCAACTCAACTTGGCCACTTGCACTCAAGCCGATGTTGACCGATGGCTCAGCGATCCGGATGCCCGCTACCGCCACGGCGGCAGCGGGTTCCTGCGCTGGTCCAGCACGAACAAGCTGGCGAACACCTCACTTGATGGCATCAGCCGCAGCTGGCGTGGGCCGACCGAACTGATCGATGGTGAACAGCGGTGGGACATCGCCCGCCGTCTCCTGCATGACAACACCGTCAAATCCGAGGACCGGGTCGCCGGGCTGCTGGTACTTCTCTACGCGCGACGCGCCTCGACGATCACCGAACTGACCACCGACCACGTCACCACCGGATCGAACGGGGTCCACCTGCGCCTGGGATCCAGCCCCGTCGAGCTGCCCGAACCACTGTCCACCCTCGTCAAGTCGCTGGTCGACACCCGAGCTGGGCACGCGGCGATCGGCGAGCGCGGTACCTCACCGTGGCTGTTCTCCGGCGGACGACCCGGCCGACCGATCAGCACCGCGCAGATGGGAGTGCGTCTGCGTGCACTCGGAATCCGACCCAACCCGGCCCGCTCGGCCGCCCTGTTCGCCCTCGCGGCCGAGGTTCCCGCCGCGATCCTCGCCCGCACCCTCGGCATCCATATCAACGTTGCGGTCGACTGGCAACAAGCCAGTGCCGGCGACTGGACCCGCTACGCCGCCGACGTCGGCCGAAGACCGATCCAGAGACGGTGACCGGCGATTCGAAGTATCGAGCGTCGTAGTGGGCCCACCATCCCGACGAGTCAGCATTGCGCGCATCCGGGGTGGTTCATCGACGTACACGCTGATGCGGCTGACCTCCTCGGTGATTCTTCGCGAGGGCATGAGAGCGGGAAGCCGAGCGAGGACCGGGCGGGCAAGGGCCAGATCGACGTTCGTCCCGTCGGCGTTCGGGAGATACAGGCGATCGTCCTTGATCGCCGGTGTGGTCTCGGTGAATCGGGGCCCGAAGGCGATCGACTCGATGTCGGTCCGAGCGATGACAGCGACGACGGCGCCGGATTGACGGAGCACGAGAGACCTGTCGGTCAGGTAGTGCGGGTTGGTGCGATGAATCGCCAGGTAGCCGAATAGCGCGACCAGCGACCAGGCCGAGGCGACCGCAAGGCTCACCCGAAGCCACATCCACGGTAGAAGCAGATGCAGCACCACGATCTCGACGACGGTCGCGACTGCGAAGGCCACCGGCATCACGAGCGATCCTTTGTGTGCACCGAGAATGATCGCGCCCGGTTCGACTCCTGAGTGACGTCCACGGATCCACAGCCACAGAGCCCGGTAAGCCCTGATTTCGGCGCGGACGAATGGCCAGAACGGCGAGTGGCCGAGCGCGGTCAGGGCCGCGTCCCGAAGCCCAGCACCGTTGCGGCACTGCACCACGATCGCGAGGAGTAACGCGATGATCACCATGGAAGCGAGTGGAACCTCCACCGCAACGAACAACAGCACCGCCTGACGGGGACTGATCACACCGGCCACCAGCAAGGTGGCATTGACGACGAGAACAACCGCCGTCACCGCTTGCGCCACCCGTTCGAATCGTCGAATCAGTGTGACCACCATCAGATATCCGCAGTATTCGAGGATCGGGCGACCAGTTCTCGTTGAACCCGTAGAACGACCTCACGTTGTGCGGGGTCGGAGATCAGATCGTCGAGCGAAAAGGCCCCGCCGAATCCGCCGTCACCCTCTGACACTTCAGCGGACTCGATGATCTCCATCTGCTGTTGATCGAAGAACTCGAGGAGTCGGGCTGCGAGTGCATCGATCTCTGTTTCCACCGCGTCCGGGCTGCACCCTTCGAGCTGTGACCATTCGGCAAGTAGCGCCAGGTACCGCTCGCGCTGGAGGCCATCGATCATCGTTGCTTCGTAGTCCGCGAGCAGGACCTCCGGCGCGCGCCCTGACATCGAGAGGGCCTCGACGAGGTCCCGGTCACGCCGAAGAGCCGAACCGACCTCGACTGACGGAGCGCTGTCGATGGCGTCGGACAAGGCCGTCGTCAGCCCCACCGGCAGCGCCGAGATCGGGTTGCCGCGATCGGCCTCGGCAAGCATCGCGTTGAGCTGAGTTCTGCGGCGGGCGAGTAAGGCCTGTTCCTTCTCGATGTCGGCAATCAACGCCCGAAGATCCGCCGCCACGTCGCGATCGTCTTCACTCGACCTCTCCTCGGCGAGGATGGCGGCGACCGACCCTAGAGGAACCCCGCTGGTCGCCAGCCAACGGATTCGCATCAAGCTGACAGCATCGCTGACGGTGTACTCGCGGTAGCCGTTGGATCGACGTTGCGGCTCGATCAGCAGACCGAGCCGGTGGTAGTGACGCACGGTTCGCGTCGTCGTGCCGGCAACCTCGGCGAGTTGACCTATTCGCATGAGCCAAGTCTCAACCATGACCTAACGTCAAGGTCAAGGCCAAGTGACCATAAGCCCGCCAAACATCGTGGCGATGACGGAAAACCATCGTTTGTCGACACATCCGACGGTCGAATCGTCAACCCAGGCCGACTCTGTCGAAAACCCGCGTCGGTAATCAACGTCGGATAACCCTCGATTCGGATATTGTCGACGCGTGCTGATCGGCTATGCCCGTGTCTCGACCGAAGACCAGAATCCGGACCATCAGATCGACGCCCTGCGCCGGGCCGGGGTCGCCGACGACAACATCCACGTCGAGTACGCCTCCGGCGCGAAAGCATCCCGACCGCAGCTCGATCTGGTGCTCAGGCTTCTACACGACGGGGACCAGCTGGCGATCACCCGTCTCGACCGGTTGGGTCGCTCGGTGCTGCACCTGATCGGTCTCGGCGCCAAGCTTCGGGAGAAGGGCGTGGGCCTGAAGGTGCTCGAACAGGGCATCGACACCGCCACCGCCGAGGGCCGCGCCATGTTCGGGATGCTCTCGGTGCTCGCCGAACTCCAACGCGAATTGATCGTGGCCAACACCCGCGACGGGCTCGCCGCTGCGCGGGCCCGAGGCCGCAAGGGCGGCCGGCCACCGAAACTCACCACCGAGCAGGCCGAGCAGGCCGAGCACGCCCAACGCCTCTACGACGGCGGCGAACACACCGTTGCTCAGATCGCCGGCCTTCTCGGCGTGCGTCGCACGACCCTCTACGGACACCTGAAGAAGACCGACACTGTGGCGGCAGGTCACCAGACGGCCACCGCTGATCTCGCAGTTGCCACGCTCGAACATCCCGTCCCGCCGCGAAAAACATCGCGCTCCTGCCCGAGCTGCGGGCACGAGCCCGCCACCCGATCCGAGGCGGCACACCAACGCGCAGACCTGGCCGTCTCCTGGCTGTACCTCGACCCCGAGGTCCCCGGCACGATCATCACCCGACACCATTGCCGCAGTTGCCAACCCGAAGAACAGGCCATTGACATCGCTTGCATCATCTGCGAAGACGGCCCCATCCTCGCCGGACAACCCGCCCAGGACGGCGTGCCGGAGCTGGTCCAGCGATGGCTCACTCAAGCGGGATGGCGGACGACCCCAGCACTCCTGTGTCTCGACCACGTCTAAACGGCACCATCACTGCGCTGCAGGTTGGCGATTGAGGCACTCCAGAACGCGGAGGGCCACTCCGCTCACTTCTGCGGCTGCGATTCAGTCTCTCTGCTACTGCCTGGCCAACACGCAGACGGGGAAGGTCCGCCCGGACTTCGCTTCGTGTTTCGCGATCGTGGGCAGTGCGGGCACAATCACTTGCTGCCAAAGACGTTCGCGCTCTTCGCCGGCCACGATCCTTATTGATACTTCCCACTCGCGATCGCCAACCCGAATCCAGGCAGACTCGGCCACTGCAAGGTTCCGTATCCAATCGGGGTCGGTCTTCGTCCCGAATGCGGAACCCACCACAACGTGCGAATTGTCGTGCTCGAGGTAGATGAGAGGTGTTGTTCGTGGGACTCCGGTCTTGCGTCCAGGCACGGTCAACAGAAGTACGGGCAGTCCCACGGATCTCCCGCCGAGACTGCCGTCTGATATCCGATACAAGGCTACGGCCGCACGGTTGCGGAATGTCAAGGCGGTCTTCATCATCGGTTGCATTTGTCGTCAGAAGGACGGGGGCTGTGCCCCACGCGCTCCCAACCTCCTTTCAGATGTCGTTTCGGCCGTTATGAGTTCGGCCGAGTCGAGAAGTCGAGCTACTCGCGTGCAGAGCGCGGACCGATTGCCGCCATCAGCCGATCGAGGCGCCGTCCGGCATGGTCGCCTCGGTGAGATCGGCACCGTCCAGGACGGCGGTGACGATGTTCGCCCCGGTCAGGTTGGCTCTTCCAAGGTAGGCACTGACAAGGGTGGCGCCGGACAGATCGACGTCGCCGAGAAACGCGCCGGTCATGTATGCGCCGGAAAGGTCCGCTCCTGTGAGATCCGCGTACCCGAGGAAGGTCGATGTCAGATAGGCCAGCGTCAGGTCGGCATCCCGTAGTCGGGCCCGCGTGAGGTATGCACCGGCGAAGTTGGCGTCGTGAGCGATCACGCCGGTGAGGTCGGCTCTTGCCAGGTCAGCGCCGACGAGCTCGGCCGAGGTCAGATTGGCACCCGTGAGGATGGCGTCCGTGAGGTCGGCTCCTGACAGGTCGGCGCCGGAGAGGTCCACGCGCGCGAGGTTCGCGCCCGACAGCTTCGCACCCGCCAGACCGGCATCGACGAGGCTGATACTCACCGAATCATCGAGCGACCGCAGGTAATTCCAGGCGGCCACATCTGCGTGCAGCAGGTCGAGATCCATGCGTGCTGTCGGTGTCATCGACCACCCCTGAGTAGGACGAGCATTAGCGGCCACTCACCCCCCTGGAAAAGACAGTTGGAGCGGCCGGACGTCATGTTGACGGCGTCAACCTAGCAATGACTTGTTGACAGCGTCAACCTGCTCCTATTCTGCGACAATGCAGGAACAGACCCGCGATACCCGCCATGCTCTGATCTCCGCCGCCAGCGATCTCCTGGCACAGGGCGGACCGGCCAAAGTCACGCTCCGAGCAGTCGGCGCGGCCGCTAACGTGTCCCGGACCGCGCCATACCGCCACTTCCGAGACAAGGACGATCTACTCAGTACGGTGGCCGCGGAGAACCTGACCTTCTTGAGCACTGAGATGCAGCGGGCAGCGGCGGACACCACCGCAGCCTCTACCCCGCTGTTCCGCGCGTGTCTCGCCTACGTTCGTGTCGCCTGGGAGTATCCGAACCACTACCGACTCGAGTTCGGAGCCGACTATGCGTTCAAGCCGAGCCGGACACTGGAAGAGGCCGCCACCGACTTCAACAGGTACTTCAATGAAATCGTCGACGAGGCACAGCGGAGCAACACCCTCATCGCGGGCGACGCCCGAGACGTCGGTCCACTGCTCTGGGTCCTGCTGCATGGACTGGCCATGTCCAACCACTTGGTCGCCGACCATACTTGCGATCACGAGTCGGGCTATGGGGTCGAAGATTTGCCACGGATTCTTGGCCTCGCCCTGCGAAACCTGACCCCACGCTGAGCCTCAAACCCGCTGGAGTCGGATCGAACCCGGAACGGTTCACGTTCCCACTGCGGCACACTCAAACCCGCTCCTATTCGGAGAGTTTCAATACCTGACTGTCCCGTTAAACCCTCCGAGGGCCCGTACTGCTGGAACTGTCGACCGAAACAGCAGCTGACGTGCTCGATCTGCGGCCGTCTAGGGCCGGCCGAGATCTCACGCCTCACCGGCGAGCCCTGGTGCGCGGCATGGCAGCAACGCTGGGCCCGCTGCGTGGGGATGCGACGAAGACCTGGTGCGCCTCGAACGCTGGATCACCGATACCGTCGACGATGTCGCCGATCCGGAAAACCGGAAGCCGGTGCGCCACTATGCAACCTGGCACCTCATGCGGCGACTACGCGCACGAAACCGCGGCAGCCCGGTGACCTACGGGCAGTTCACCGGCATTCGGCAACGTTTGCGCGGGGCGATCGCCATTCTCGACTGGCTCGCCGACCAACAGCTGAGCCTGGCCACCTGCACCCAAGCCGACATCGACCGATGGCTCACCGACTCGAACGCCCGCTACCGCACCGATGGCAGTGGATTCCTGCGCTGGGCCACCACAAACAAGCTGGTGAACACCTCGCTCGTCGGAGTCGGCCGCGGCTGGCAGGGACCGGCCGAACTCATCGACGGCGAGGATCGATGGGCCACCGCCCGCCGCCTCCTGCACGACCAGACCCTCAAGCCCGAGGGCAGAGTGGCCGGACTGCTGGTCCTGCTCTACGCGCAACGCGCCTCGACGATCACCGGACTGACCACCGACCACGTCACCACCGGAACGAACAGGGCCCGACTGCGCCTGGGATCCAGCGCCCGCCGAGCTGCCCGAACCACTGTCCACCCTCGTCAAGTCGCCGGTCGACACCCGATCCGGGCACGCGGCCATCGGCGAACGCCGAAACTCACCGTGGCTGTTCACCGGCGGACAACCCGGCCGACCGATCAGCACCGCCCAAATGGGCAAACGGCTACGTGCACTCGGAATCCGACCCAACCCGGCCCGCTCGGCCGCCCTGTTCGCCCTCGCCGCCGAGGTACCCGCTGCGATCCTCGCCCGCACCCTCGGTATCCACATCAACGTCGCGGTCGACTGACAACAAGCCAGCGCCGGCGACTGGACTGGCTACCCGCCGAGGTCGGCCGCCGCCCGCGACCGACTCGGTGACGGAACGTCTTAACCTGGAACCTCTGCTTCGACTTCGATTTCCACTTTCCATCGCGGGTCGAGCAGCCCGGCGACGACGACCATTGTCGCCGCCGGACGCACGGCACCGAACAATTCGCCGTGCACGACACCGACCTGCTCGCTGGCGGCGAGGTCGGTGACGAACATGCGAGTGCGGAGTACATCGCTCAGTCCGACGCCGGCTTCGTTCAGCGCCCGACCGATGATCTCGAAGCAGCGGCGGGCCTGGGCGCCGGCATCGTCCGGGCACGATCGGTCGGGCCACACGGGCCCGGTGCCGGACACCAGAACTCGCGACCCAGAGCGGATCGCGCGGGAGAAGCCGATCGTCTCCTCGAATGGTGAACCGGAGCTGATCCGTGTCCGCCGGTCACCCACAGGTTGAGAGTACGTTTCCGACCGCGAGGCGAGTTCGAGGTGTTCGAGGTGTTCGAGGTCGAGGAACGCGTCGATCATCACGGAATACACCCTGGCCACCACCTCAGGGGCAGCTCCTTGTGTGACTGCTTGGGCGTGTAGACGGTTCATCATCTCGGCGCGCCAATCGACTGCCAGTGCCTGCCCGGGACGAATCCTGTAGGGAGCAGCACGTCGGACGTGCCGTTGACGTTGGGCGAGTAGCGCAACGATCTGGTCGTCGAGCGCGTCGATATCGTGACGGATGTCCTCCAAAGACACTGTGGTCCTAACTCTCTCGATAATGACGGGGTGAATGCAGCGTCCTTCGGTCGCCATGTAGGTGAGTCACTGCCGGACTTCGGATGGGGTACGACGGCACACCAACATGTGGTGTCCACCGCTCTGGAACTCGTAGTCGACCTTGACGACTCGGCCTGCAATGCTTCGGGCCCTCAGGTCGGCGAGCAGATCGGCGAGTCGCGGATAGGGTTTCGACGATCCCACGGCCACCAGCGGGAAGATTCGTAGCTCGCCGCGGGTGACTCGCATAAGCTCAGTGATCGCGCTGACGTGGAAGGTGTGATCGAGTCCGTCGGAATAGCTGAACAGCAGGTGGGAGCTGAGCACCAGATCGAAGCTGGCATCTGCGAACGGCAACGAGGGCAGCCGCCCGGCGACGTAGTGGTGCGGGTGTTGGCGAATATGGGCAGCGAATTGCTGGGCGGCTTGTTGCCGGGCGCGCTGGTGTTCGTCGGGGTCAGCGAAGAACGTCCACTCGTACTGCTCCGGATGTGCGCGGACGTATCGGTTGCCGCGATCCGTCTCGGTCGCTGCAATGATGGCGAGGTCGTCGGCTCCGCGCCCGAAATAGGCCACGTCGCAAGCGGTCACATCGCCGCCGAGACCGCTCACCTGGCTGGTGAACCCGGCGGCACCGCCGGGGCAGTCCAGGATCCGCAGCGCAAGGTCGCCGTCGGTGAGGTTGAACATGGCTCGGTATTCGTCGAACGAGCGGGAACTGATCAGCATCTCGCCGATGCCGGTGGTGCGAACAGGATCGTCGTTGAAGGTCACAGGGTGGTCCTCTCGATACGAGGCCACCTCAGCGCATCAACCGGGATGAATGCCCGTCATACAGGCGAGGATCGTCGGCCGCACGAGAGGCGGCCGGAAAACACAGTTCAAGGCCGCTGGGAAAGCGGCCACCAGAGCTGCGCGAAGGTCATCACCGGCCAATTAGAGCACATTGATCACCGGTCATGGGGATGGGTCGGGACAGCAACGTGTCGTGATTACCCACTGCCACGTCGAACGGTTCGCAGCAGCGAGCTGCTAACCCGAGCGAATGTGAGTCGGGCATCGAAGATCGATTGTTCTTCGGCAAAATCGGCCGATAATCATTGCCCCGATGTCTCGACGAACCAGTACCGACCCCTATTCGACCTCACCAGTCCGGAACCCCAAGACCCGCTACCGGCCGCATCAGGCGCCGAGTACGCCGACTACCGAGGTGTGGTGACGTCGCGGCTCCAGGTCGCTGGCGCCTTGACATTGGATGGACCTCCGCCATGCGACAGCACATCGAGCAGATGCCAGCCCCTCGTCGTCAACGCTCACCAGACGGCCACCGCTGATCCGGCAGTGGCCACGCTCGAACATCCCGCCCCGCCGCCAAAAACATCACGCGCCTGCCCGAGCTGCGGGCACGAGCCCGCTACCCGATCGGAAGCGGCTCACCAGCGCGCCGACCTGGCCGTTTCCTGGCTGTATCTCGACTCGGAGGTCCCCGGCGTGATCATCGCCCGACATCATTGCCGCAGTTGCCAACCCGAAGAACCCGCCGTCGACGTCGCCTGCACCGTCTGCGGCGACGGACCCATCCTCGTGGGAGAACTCGCCATCGGTGCCGCTACCAATAGCGCACCGCCCGAACCGGTCCAGCGTTGGCTGACCGAAGAGGGGTGGCAAATGGAACCGACGCTGTTGTGCCCCGACCACGCCTGAACGGGCACGTCCCGGCTGCCGGAAACGTCCGAGCAGTGCGTCCAGTCTCACGAGATGACCTAGGGATCTCTCCGCCACGACGGGAAGGTGCAAGGTAGTCAAATGAATCCAGTTGCGGAAATGATCCTGGCGGGGCCGCGGGGTCGACGTTTTTGCCTTGAAATTGCCAAGGATCTGGACTCGGACATTTCAACCGCCGTCTTCCAACTCTCGCACGGCGTCGAAGTAGTGAGCGGTTCATCGGGGGTCCGGTTGATCCCGACCACTGAGGGCGGCACCGATCCCTTCCCTGTTTCGTCACTGGAGCAGCTCTCGGCCGCCGTTGTGTCTGTCGATCTCGCCGACCTCGACACCGGCCGGATTCAGGCGGCCTTGGAGCGGTCGGTGGATTCCGCCAGGTATTGGCAGGAGCCCGACGGTGCAGACGTGGTCGCGGGCCACCCGATCATCGGGGCTGCCCTCTCACGCCTCGCCGAACACCTCGCGTCGTCGTCGATCATGGCGTGGTTCGCGGAGCCTCGCCGGACCGAGCAGTGGGCTATCGATTGGCGATCGGCCAACGCCTGGGCACCACTGCCGAAGGATCCGCAACAAACCCTCAGGCAGTGGGCTGCCGACGTGCGCACGGAGGAAGAACGGGCCGCGCGTGAACGCCCGCGCGATCCCCATGCCGATTGGACCGGAACCTGGTGGTCAATCCCGCTCGGACTCATCAAGACTGTCGGCCGCCTTCCTGCTGAGCTGAGCCTCGTGGAAGACGGGTTCGGGTGGCAGCAAGCGACAGCGATACCGGTCCGCGGGAGAGGCCGGACTTTCGAGGTCCGCTCGGAAGAGGACTGGATACTGCTGTGCCGTTCCTTTCCACTCGAGGTCACCGCGTCCCGACGGCATGACTGGTTCCGCGCCACGGGCCGGGACGGCCGGTGGGTTATCCCCGATTGGGAGCGTGTCGCAAGTGAGTGGGACGCCGTGCACCTCACGCCTTTGTGCTATCTCAGCAGTGCGACGCGGGCCCTTCAGGTCGACACCGAGACTGCCTCGGTCATCGCCGGCTGGGACCCCGGCAGCACCATCTGGCTAACCGCTGTCGCATGCGAGGGAGACGGACCGCGGCAGGATTGGCACCTCGACAGCAACAGCGACACTTGGATTTTGACGCCATAGACGCATCCTGTCGCCATTCGCTGCAGGGGTGGTCGGCCAACCCAATACGGCCCTCGAGCATTCATGCCCCGTCAACAGTGATGGTGGCGTTTCGCGGAGACTCAGATATACCGGTATTCGGAGGGTTTCAATACCTGACTGTCCCATTTTCGCGCAAGTGCGAGAACAGGCTGTCGAGTTCCGGGCGGCGGCTCGCCCGGAACACCTTCGAGGACATCCCGCAACCCTGACTCAAGGTCTTGGCCAACCGTCTTTGATGCCGAGCTCACGCAGCCGCCAAACATCCCGGCGGTACTCGGTGTCCCAACTACTCGCCTGACGCGACGTTCGGCGTCGCTCGCGCACCGTCCTCGGTAGCTGTTCGGGTACCAGCGGGCTTTGTGTGCTCACAGTCGTACCTCTCGGCCGGTGAACCAGCCCGCCTCCTCCAGCGCCTTGCGGGCGTCCTCGGCGCTCAGGTGCCCGTAGACGGCGCCGGTGGTGGTGATGTCGGCGTGGCCGTGCAGCTTGGAGACCATCTCGATCGGCACACCGTCACGCAGCATCCGGGTGGCCGCGGTGTGGCGGCACCAATGCGGATCGAAGTCGATCCCGGTACGTCGGCGCAGCCGTTTGACCAGTTCGCAGACGGCCATGTAGGTCAGCGGGTGGCCATGCGGTCGGCCCACAGGTTCACGAAGACGTAGTCGGAGTCCAGATCGCCGTACTCCGAGTGAAGGTAGTCGGCACAGAGCCAGACCAGCTCCGCGCTGACCGGCACCGTCCGCGGGCTGCGTGGCTTGGAGCGGGCACCGTTGTCGTTGACCCGGCGCTGGACCGTGATCTGGGACTCGGGTGCGGCGACGTCCTCATGCCGCAGGCCCAGCGCCTCCCCGATCCGCATCCTGGTGTCGAACAGCACGGCGAAAAGGAACCGGTCCCGCAGATGGTCACAGGCTTCGAGGATGGTCTGCACCTCGGCGACGGTGAGCACGCGAGGGAGCTTGCGCGCTGCGTGCTCAACGCGATGGCCCGCCGCGGCTGCGAATATCCCTTGCTGATGTGGTGCAAGAACGGCTTCCAGCCCGAGCCCCGGCCTCCGGCCGGCTGCCACGTCCTCAGCAGCTCCCCGAGATCGATGCCGTGGCGCGCGGCCTCCTGGTAGAACGCGCTGAGCGCGGAGAGCTTCCGACTGACCGTCGCCTCGGTGCAGTGGTGCTCCACCGACGGCAGAACCGGGACTGTCCCGTCGCGCAGCCGCGGCGGGCGGCGCAGCCAGGCGACGAACTCGACGACGTTCTCAATCGCACCTCACGCCAATCCAGGCCGCGGGCACCGAGGAACACGAACCAGTCCTTCAAATCATGGGCATAGGCCTTGACCGTGTTCGGAGACCGCTCGATCTGGGTCAAGTACGCCAGATACTGCTCGATCGGAGCCACCAAGGCACCGTCATCGCCCAGCGTCCACGACGCCACGCCGTCGACCGGGGAGACCACCCGTTGAACAAACATCACAGGTACCTCGTCACGACCACGTCGGCTTGCAGGAAGGGCGTCTAATACGCAACGGTGAAGTGGCGCAACCCCGAATCAGGATTCTCGATCTCATCCATGGCGGCAATGGCGAGGTCTTCGGCCGATATCCGTGATTCTCCGTTGACGTCGATGAGGATTCGGTTTGTTCCTCGGCGGTAGGCGCCTGTGCGTCTGCCGGGCCCGAAGAGCGCAGGCGGGCTCAGGTAGGCCGCGGGATGGGTGGCGCAGGCGCTGAACTGGTCAACGCTGGCCTGCGCAATGGCTCGCCACTGTCGCGGGACGAAGCGCGGGTCGTCGATGACGAGTTGGTCGGCGTCGGGGCTTTTCAGTGGGCCGGCACCACCGATCACGACGACGCGACGGCCGAAGTAGGCGAAGCTCGGGGGCCAGATCACCCTCGACGGTATCCGCGCAGCGCAGTGGTACGCCCCGCTGGGCCCCGCGGACAGCCCGGTTGGCATGGCTGGCTACTCGGGTGGAGGCATGGCCACAGCGATGGCCGCGGCGATCGCCCCGACGTATGCGCCGGACCTCGAGCTGGCCGGCAGCGCCTACGGCGGTGTCCCGATGAACATCAGCGATATGGCCAAGGGGCTCGGAGAGTCGGCCCATCCGGCATTCGGGTTGGCGATGGCCGCCGCGCTCGGTCTCGAACGCGAGTACCCGAACCGGATGCCGCTCACGAGCCAGCTCAACGAGACCGGGTGGCAGCTGCGCGACCAGATCGCGAACGCCTGCACCAACGAGATCCTGCTGTACGGCGCAGGCCGAAGCCTGGGTGACGTCGCCGATCCCGCCATCGGTAGTGCCCTACTCGACAGCCCGACAGTGCAGGCGGTCCTCGCCGACAACAGCGTCGAGAAGGTTCCCTCGGTGCCGAATGCGCCCGTGTACGAATGGCATTCCCCCACCGACGTACTGATCCCGGTCGATGCGATCACCAACACGATGCGCCGCTACTGCGACGCCGGAGTGACAGTGCAGTCCGAACTGGTCCCGAGCCCTGACCATCTCTCGGCGGCCGTGATCGGTCTTCCCGGCGCCCTGGGCTTCCTCGAAGCGCGTTTCGCGGGCGCCGAACCGATGTCGAACTGCTGATCCATCCCTTCGGCCAGCGCGGCCCGGCACCGGCACGGTGCCGGGCCGCGAACGGGCAGGGTCGGAGACGTTCACCGATCGCCAACGACTCTGGTGCGCATGGACTGCCCCGTCGCTGGCGAACAGGAAGACCTTCGCCGAGTGCACGGTCAGGTCAGGGGACGATCACGTCTGTCGTGACCGGGATGCTCGGGTGGTCGGTCCGCATGGTGAGCCGAACTCGTCCCGGGCCAGTATCGACATTCACGTACATCGGGTGGGTGCTCGTGTTGGCCGCGGGTACGTAGCGACTGACTGTGCCGCTCTGACCGGTGTCGAGGTTCTGCCAATCGATGATCGCAGTCACGTCGCAAGCCAGGGTCGTCGACGCCCATTCGCCCAGTGGTGAGAAGCCCTGCGAAATACGCAGTTCGACGGAGTAGACAGCACCCGGCGCGGAGGAGTACTCCCACAGTGGGCCGTCAAACGCATTGCCGGATGCACTCAGCATGCCAGCGCAGATGCCGTTTCCAAGTGTCCACACCGGCGCCATTCCGACATCTGTCATCGCGCACGTTCGGGGTCCTACGTTCGACCACCCGAGTTGGCAAGGATCGGCGGCGCTGGCCACGCCTGGCGCCGCAACTACCATGGCGGCGCCCATGAGCCCGGCCGCCGCGGCTGAAGCAATTCGATGTGAAGTTCTCATTGCCGCAGCATCGCACGATATGCCGTACTCATCACGGCGGAGGCGCGCAGGGTGGATGCAGCGGCGCACCTCCAATCGACGGCAAGTCGGCGTCGTGAACACCCCGGTGTCCCATACGGTTTCCGCGGTTGACCTGGACGATTCTCATCGCCACTGGTCGGGACGAACCAGGTTCGTAGCGTGACGGGACAGCCCGACACCTCAGCAGGAGAACCTCACCATGATCGACCACGCTCCCTCGCCTCGAAGCGAGGTTTGGAACGTTGACCCGCCCGGAATCCGGTTCACCGGGCTCCGCTGGAACGCAACCGATGCCGGCCAAGTAGTCGCTGGTCCAGGTCTCGCGCGCATCGTCGGCGACGAGATGCGCGTGCGGAACGCGGCCACCGCGCGATCGGCAACTGACGCCGTGGCGGGGGTGCTCTGATGGCCGGGCCCGTGAAGAAGAAGTCGAAATACGTGATCGTGTCCCGGATCGTGTTCTTCGTGGTCGTGATCGATGTCCTCCTCGGTGTGATCCAGTACCTGACCGGTGGGATCAAGTTCGGTGAGGACGGCTGGTTCAGCAACTATCGCGACAAGGTGAGCGGCATCGTCGAAGACGGCAGCGGTCAGGTCGCAGACAAGATCGAATCAGTAACCGACGGGGTCGGCGGGCAGATCGGGGACCAGGTCCCCGACAAGTACCGCCCCACGGAGACGCCCGAGACGGGTGGTGGACAGTGAAGATCATCAAGTACGCCGTCATCGGCATCGTCGTCCTCGGCGTGTTCCGCGGCTACGTGAACTGGGCCGACACCGAAGGCGTCGACTCCTCGAATGTCATCAGGGTGTTCGAGACGTCGGTCAACACCATCGCCGACCTCACCTACCGATGGATCCCCGTGGTCATCAACACGGTTACGGGCGGCGGAAGCACCGACGGCGGACAAACACCCGCGGCCGATGCCGCAGCCCTGTTCGGAGGTGGTTCCGCATGGTGATGGGGCCAACGCACGCGATGTCAGGAGCTGCCGTCGGGTTGGCGGCCGCCGCGATCATGCCAACCGATTGGGGTGGACCGACGTCGCTCGCGGAGACACTCGCATGGGCCGGAGTGTGTGCCGGCGCAGCACTGCTCCCGGATCTCGACCATCCACAGTCGACGGTCGCGCGGTCATTCGGTGTGGCCTCCCAGATCGCATCGGAGGGCATCAATGCTGGCTCGTCGGCGTTCTACGGGTTGACCAGGACAGTGAAGGACGGTGCGCGCGACGGCGGCCATCGAACCCTCACGCACACACTCGGGTTCGCGATCCTTCTCGGCGTCGGTGTCTCCGCGCTGGTGGCCGCGTTCGCGAGGCCCGCGATCATCGGGACGCTGTTCTTCACGCTCGGGCTCGCGATCCGCGGGTTGGCCGGGAGCCACCGGATGGAGGCTCCCCTTCTTGCTAGGCGGCGTACCAGCAGCCGACGGTTGCGAAAGTTGGTTCAACACAACAGCAGAGCGAAAAGGGGAGCCTCGCTCGGGGCTGGTGCTCGGCCGGCCGACTCAGCGATGACCGATTCGACGATCTCCTGCACCGCATCGCCGTCGGGTCGTTCACCGTTCTCGGTCGCTTCGATGACGCGGTTTTCGATCTGGGTGAGCATCGTGACGTCGTCGACGCCGTTCTCGCGGGCTGCGCGCAGTGCCTTCTCGGCGACGTCGAGCTCGGTCGCGTCGACACCGGTCCGGGAGGCGACCTCGTGGTCGTCGATGGTGTTGATGGCGGTCTCCTGGATGGCCGATGGTTGGGCGCACGGTATCCAGGAGGTCCTCCGGTAACGCTGCGACGCGTGCTTAGTGCGTGTACCGCCGCCTGAGTGCGCCGCGGGGAACGTAGGGCTTCGTTTCAGCGAAGCTGGTGATGACCGCGGTCAGCCAGGCGGCCACAGCGTCTGGTCCTGTCTCGACTCCCCAACCCTTGTCTTCGGGGGTCACGACCGCACAGCTGCACACCATCCCTTCCTCGAACTCGTCAGGGACGAATCCGTAGATGGTGCCGAATGGGTCGTATGACGTTTCGGCGTACATGAGGTGACCGGGTGTCGGGACCTGGATGATTCCGTCGGCGATCGCTCGCTCGAAGAGCTCAAACTCGACGGATTCACGCCATGGATCGATGCCGAACTCGTCAGCCCACAACCACTCGGTGTCGCGACTGTACGGAGCATGCGCCAGGTCGCCCGTCATCCAGCCTTGCGCCCAGTCTTCGACGCCGTCAGTCAGCGCGAACGTCCACGTTGGGCGCGAGTGGTACTGCCGCCGCGTGACGTCCCAGCGGTGCCGTCGATGAGCCTCGTACACCGCCGCGTGTGACTCAACGTCGGTTACTACAGCGACTGGTTCTGCGGCGACTGGTTCTGCCGCGCGTTGAGCAGCGCGTCGACGCCAGTATCGCAATCCGATTGCTACCAGCCGAATACACAGCCACAGGATCACCATCAAGACCAACAGCGATGCCATCGGCGCCACTCCCTCCCCTGGACGCGTCCACGTCCTCCACGGGCTGACGGGCCCGCCTGGGAATTGTCTCCCACACGCCATCTCCGCTCGCCCAGCCGCTGGCGTGGGCAGCTTGGGACTACCCCTGGCGCCCGGGCCGGGCTACGACGCCGCACGTTCCTGGCTGTGGACCCGGTACCCCGCCGACTCGAACTCACCTGCGACGGTGGGTCGAGCTCCCGGCGCGGCAGTGGAGTTGATGAGTGCGACCCAGTCGCCGTCATCGTCCAGGACGAGGCTGCCGTCCTCGTGGGCCGCCCACACGTCCACGAGGATCCCGAAGGGCGTGACTATCGCCGCACCGTACTCGTGCGCCTTTCCGTCGTCCCCGACGATCGGCGGATCGAGCCGGTACAGCCCCGTATCCGACGCGGTATCGACGACGACGGCGGTCGAGGTCAGCGTTGCGATACCCATGGTGGCCTCCTGGGGCGTGTCAGATGAGGTGAGTTCCCCGTCGTGAATGCATCCAACACTACGGACCGAATCGCATGAATGTTTCAGTGCTAGAACGTGTTACAACTTGCCTGACGCTGCGGATGGACTGGTTCGCGGCGCCGTGGTGCGCTCCCCTTCCTGCCTGCAGGATTGTGGACAGCAGCGACGGCGACGAATGGGCACCCAGCAGCGGCCGCCAGCACCTCCCGAATGGCGTCACCTACGCGGTACTACGCAACGGTGTAGTGGGCCGCGCGGACCGGCTGCGGGTTGTCCCCGTATGCGCGGGAGAGCATCTCGTGCCGCCACGACGTGTCCGCCGGGATGTACACACCATCAGCGCGGGACTGGTGCGCCGGGATCCCGAGACTGTCGACGAGCCGCTGCCGCTCGACGGGCGGAATGGTGCCGTCCCTGCCTCGCCGCGCCTTCGGCACGGTGATCCGCATGCCGCCGTCGCGATCCCGCAGCACCGAGTAGTGGTTGCGAGTCCGAGCGAACAGCGCCGCTCGGAGCCGGTACTGCACGTCCGCGGTGTCGTTCAGGTCCGTGGTGCGGTCAGAGTTCGCGTCGCCCATCCCCGCCCGCTCGAACGTCGTCGGCCACGCCACCCAGTTGCCCTCAGCATCCCGCGGCGGCTTCACCGATGGGGTGCTGATCGGATCCCCACGCCGCGCCTTCTCGAACAGCCCCTGCACGTGGTCACCCTGCCGCTGATTTCGGAGCTTCTGGATCCGCGAGTAGTTCATCCGCTCGAGCGGCACCTTCGATAGGTCGATCGCCGCGTCGGAGGTTCGCTCGCGACGGCGATCGGACAGCGAGACACCCGGCCGGAGCCCGGTATCGCCGGTGTAGGTGACGCCGTACGCGGTGGCCATCGTCTGGAGCGACGATGCGATGTGATCGCACCGGCCGGTACGTGCGTATGTGCTGCAGGTGCAGCGCATCCCGTTGCCGCCCGCTTCCTTGAGCGGCGACGCGACGTCGATACCGGACTCGTCGCGCCAGATCGTTGCCTGACCGGTCACCGTCGCGTCGGGGTAGCGGAAGCTCAGCGACGGGGACGCGATCTTGCCGCCCTCGATGACGGCGCGGACATCCTGAGCGGGTGGCACATTCGCGATTCCCCGGTGCCCGCGAGTCGGTATTCGCGCTGCGTCATCAGGTTCGAGCGGGCCATCGGCTTCGCAGGAGGTTCGAGCCCTGCTGCGCGGGCGGCGCGCGCTTCCGCACGCTACATCGCCTGCGTGGCCAGGTCGTTCATCCCTTCGTCGACCGCTTCCGACCCGGGGACGGGGCACCTGTGCGATGAGGTCATCGACGCCCAGCGGCCGCAGGTCGGGCACTGCTGCTGAACCTGCGCGTCGGAGGCGTCAGCATCGTTCTCCCAGTGGTACTCGTCGTTCGTTTCCCCATGCCCGCGGCGCATGACGGTCCGGGAGATCGCGCCTCCGATTTCGGGGCTGGCGAGGATCTGCTCGGCTTCGGTCTTCGACACGGGGTCATCGCTTCGATGCGGGGGTTCGAGCCGCTGTTGGCCACGGACCGGTCCCGTGACCGCGACTGGCACGCCGTCCATCGCGCGTTCGGATTCGCCACGCCGATCTTGTCCGGTCGCAGGCTCATCGAGTCGCTGTGATCGGTCGACGTCCAGATCGCGTATTCGACGACCCGCCCCGAAGTTCGCCCGCGCCACGTGGAATGGGCTCGACCGCCACCACCGTACTCTAGGGCCGATCCAGTTCCGGCAATTCATCAAGGACGGGTCGCGCCCCGCTGATCAGGTGAAGGTTCGGCACTGGCGGGGTTGGCATGACACCTACGACCTCGACCACCGGCTCGTCGCATGGTTCGACGACAGCCAGGCGGCCAGCAATCTGCTGCGCGCGAATGGTTGTCCGGCGTGGAACCCGAAGGAGTCCCTCAAGCGGGTTCGTGCAGCCGATGGCACCCCGGACGCCGTCGCATCGGTGCTCGAGGAGGGTTCGATCAATTGGGCGGTCCTCGAGGAACGGGAGCTGACCGCGCGGGGCCCGTGGTTAGAGCAGGAAGACCTCTGGCAGGCGAAACGGAAGGTGTGGTTCCAGGAGCACCAGGCGCGGATGCGTGAACGCAATCGCTGGCACCGCTGAACCGAGCCGCGAGCACGGAAGTGGCCCCAGCCCCAATTTCCTGCAGCTGGGAATTGGGGCCGCCCACCGCGCAGGAGCTACAGCCCCCAGGTGTGTCGACCGAGAACTCGGAATTCGTAGTAGAGGGTGTTGGCGCGGGTGGCGATGTACCCGCACAGGCCGAAGGTCAACCCCACGTCTAACGGGTTGGGGAGGTCGAGCAGCAGGCTCACTGCGCCGAGGGCGACTCCCACGACGAACAGGGTCACGGCCTTGCGCCACATCCCCAGGTGCATCATGTAGAACACGCCGAAGAAGAACGCGAACCCATTGAATGTCAAGATATTTCGCTGCCGGTACGACAACGCCTTGAGCGCCTCTTGATATGCGCGATTCGGCTTGAGCAGCCCCTGCCACCCGTGCTCGTGGAAGAACTGGAACCGCAGCCGCCACTTGTCGTCCAGGTCGGTCAGATCACCGAGCTCCACGACTTCCGGATTGACGCCAGACATCGACATCCCCACCCCTTGATTGATTCTCCCCGACAGCGTTCAACTGCCGGCTCATCGTTCCCCAGCCAGCCACCGATAGCCAATCCAGCACCACGCACGGGTCCCTGGGATCCGCAGTTCGATCGCAGCCGACGACGATGCGGCCAACTGTGCCGTTCCACATCCACGCAACACTGCCGAGCCGTGGTCCGACCGAATCGAGCTGATGACGTCCGCGGCATAGCCTTTCACAGCGTCCTCGAACCGATTGAACGTGACCAGCAAGCCTTCGGATCCGCGCTCGTCGCCGGACATCACCTCGTAGCCCTGGGCGGTCTTGCGAACACCCCGATAGCCGCGGAAATACCCGCCAGCGCTCCTCGGGGATTCGGTGACCACGTACCCGTCACCGGAGAACACAGCATCGGTCCACTGTTCCCCCAATAATGCAGGCAACACCACACGCAAGTGCTCGACCACCTCGGTGAACTCCGCATCGGTCAGCGCTCCCTCACCTAACCAGTTGTTTTCCTCTGCTACGGCATGCGGGCGCCTCATAGTGTCCTCTCCCGTGATGTGTGAAACCCGACCGTACTTCGTGGTGCCGGCAGTCGCGGCTGGTGGATGACGACGTAGGTCATGTCGGCGGTAGATCTGCCTGGGGTCGTGACGGGACCCAGTGGGCTACCGCGACAGTCGGGCGTCGTCGATCAGAGTGGTTCGAACGAACCACACGACGCGTTCGGTCACATCGAAGTCTTAGGTTCCGCCGACCTGCAGTCGGTCGGTGACGGTCCGGTTCGGTGATCGCAGTCCACCGCAGGACGTTTTGACCAGCGTGTCCCGTCGCACCCCTGGGGGTTCGTTGATGGCGTCGATCGTGCACCCGGTGCGGGTCGCAGGCTCCTCGGTCGCGGTGGTACTGAGGGCAGCACCACCACCGAGAGCGGTCACGGCGATGACCATCGTGGTGAAGAACTGATGCCGGCCGATCCACTGCGCCACGGTCCTCACTTCGGAAACACCTCCTGCCACTGCTGCTGCAACTGACGCTGCAGGTGTTCGAGGGTCGACTGTGGCGTGGACCGGGTGATGATCCGGGCGGTCGAGCCGTTGACGGTGTTGATGAGCAGGTCGAAGTCGTACACGCCGCCGATGGTCAGACTGTCGATGATCGCGCCCTTCTGCGGGGTCGACAGAGTCCCGCAGGTCGTGCCGATCTTCGCCGATTCCTTGCCGCGGACCCAACCGGGTTTCCGGATCGAGAGCACTTCGCAGCCCTCCACATGTCCGGTGCTGGAGCTCCGGTCGGTGGTGACACGAGGCCGGCGATCAACAGCGGCGCCGGCACAGCGATCATGGCGGCCGCGCAGATCATCGCGATCCGTGAGCCCCCGGCACTCCACATGCCGTGACTTTCGGGCAACTCCCCCACCCGCACTTCCAGATTCTTGCCCCCTGGGCACGTCCTCGACCCGGAGCGCACTCCCCGAGACCAATCGTAGCCGCCAGAATCCGGCAGACCGGACACCGGTGGTGGCGTGCGACCACGGTCGATTGCTGCCGCTGATGGGCCGTCGCGGAGCCGAATTGCTCAGTATGAGAACCACTTTCTGCGGCTTCGTGTGCCGCGGCCTTGGATCACGATCGGCGACCTGACCGGATCCGGCGTCCTGCATCAGGGTCGCCGCCTCCCGGAGACCGTCACTCGCGCCAGGCGCAGGGGCAGAGGAAGTCGTCACACGGGTCGCCGACCTCGCTGCCGTACCGGGCCAGGCCCTGGACAGGAGCGAGCACCTCTGCGGCCGCGTGGCCCTCGAGTAGCGGCGCCTCGTCCGCCATGCGGATCCCCCACCCTGTCGGCTCGTCATCGAAGTCGAATCGGCACCTATCGGCTATGAACAGCGTCCAAAGCGGATGATCCGGGAAGCAGTTGAACCGGAGAACCCACCACCGCCCGTCGACGAACGCCGCGTAGGGAAAGAAGGTGTGCCCGGTCCTGCGCCACTGAGGACGCGCCCCCAAACCCTTCTGCCGACATCAGTGGACTCCTCCCCTACCGATCGCCGGTCAGGGCGATTCCGATACAGGCGTCGAGTGTCTCACTCCGGAGCCGGGAGTTTGGATCGCTCCGGCTGTGTGGGAGCTCACTGTCGGGCGAGTTCGTCGGCTTGCCAACGCAGTAGGCGGCGCCGTACGTGCATTGGGTCGGCGAGACCGCCCCTACATATCGGCGTGGAGAACCCCGGCGTTACTGTGGCGCGGCGGCGCAGCCCGACCTCAGGCAAGCATCCAATATCGGCCTGTCACAGCCGGTTCCGAGGTTGATAGCCTCGGTCGGAGGTTGATGCAGACCGTGTGGTCTGACTCGGCCACCGCGCTGCGTGTGCAGGTGGACCCTCCCAGCCATTCGTGATGCACCCGTGTCGGGGCGCGGTGCAGCGCGTGCTGGGCCAACGATGAAAGACGAGGAATGCTCCCCCAATCCACGCCCTCCCGTGCCCGACGAATCGGTGTTGCTGCAGCGGCTGCGGCCGCGGTCGCGGTCGCGGTCGCGGTCACCCCGCAGGCGGCTGCAAGCCCGGTCGTCTACCCCGCCGCCCTCGCTGACAGCTTCTACAGCAGCCCCGGTGACCTCGAGTCCCGCCATCCGGGTGACGTGATCGACTCCCGCGTGGTGCCTGCTCCGGCCGGGTTCATCGACACCACCGCGGTGCAGCTGAAGTTCCGGTCGACGAACTCGCAGGGCGACCCCATCACCGCGGTGACCACCGTGCTGTCGCCGCGCGACGCCGCCCCCGGGCGTCCGTTGTTGTCGTTCCAGCACATCGTGAATGCGCTCGGGCTCGAGTGTGCGCCGTCGCAGGCGCTCTACACCTCGGATCCGAACCTGATGATCCGGGAAGCACCGGGCTTGAATGTGGCGCTGCAGAAGGGGTGGTCGGTGGCGATCCCCGACCATCTGGGTCCGACGAGCGCGTACGGCGCCGCCCGCCTCGGTGGCCAGATCACGCTCGACGGGATCCGCGCCGCCCAGAACCACACCGCGCTCGAGCTGAAGGGCAGCCCGGTCGGGATGGCCGGCTACTCCGGCGGCGGGATGGCGACTGCGATGGCCGCGGCGCTCGCCCCGACCTACGCCCCCGAACTCCGGTTGGCCGGCAGCGCCTACGGTGGTGCGCCGCTGAACATCGGCAAGATGGCCACTGCGCTCGGCGAGAATCCTCATCCGGCGTTCGGGCTCGCGATGGCCGCCGCGCTCGGCCTCGAGCGCGAGTACCCCAACGCGATGCCGGTCACCAGCCAGCTCAACCAGGCGGGGCTCGAGCTGCGGGACCGGATCGTGAACGCCTGCACGAACGAGATCATCGCCTCCGGCGCCGGCAAGAGCGTGCGCGAGGTATCCAGCAGCGCCGAACTGCTCGGATCTGCACCCGTGCAGGCGGTCCTCGACCACAACAGTGTCGAACACACCGCATCGGTGCCGAACGCCCCCGTCTTCGAATGGCACGCCGGACAGGACGCACTGATCCCGGTCGACTCGATCACCACCACCATGCGCCGCTACTGCGACGCCGGGGTGCCGGTCCAATCCAAGACGGTGTGGAGCCCAGACCACCTGTCCGCGGCGGTCCTCGGTCTCCCCGACGCCGTGCAGTTCCTCGAAGACCGCTTCGCGGGCACACCGACCACCACCACCTGCTGACCAGATCCTCGGGAGAAACCATGAGCGTGAAGAACATTCGAACTAGGTGGCGACGAGCAGCGCTGACTGTCAGCGCAGCAGCCGTCGCGATGGCTTCCCTGCTGGGCGTCTCCGTTCCCGCCGCAACAGCAGTACCCGTCGCCCACCGGGCACCCGCGGGCGGCTACGAAGAGGTCTTCGTGAACTCGAGCATGGGCCCGATCAAGGTGCAGATCCAGTGGGCCGCACGCGGCGGCAACGCAGCCCTGTACCTGCTCGACGGCCTCCGCGCTCGCAACGACCGCAACGGCTGGTCCTTCGAGACCAACGCGCTCGACCAGTTCCGCAACGACAACGTCACCCTGGTGATGCCGGTCGGCGGCGAGTCCAGCTTCTACTCGGACTGGTACGCGCCCAGCAACTTCAACGGCCAGCAGATCACCTACAAGTGGGAGACGTTCCTGACGCGGGAACTGCCCGACTATCTCGCGACCCGAGGTGTGTCGCGGACCAACAACGGCGTCCTTGGGCTGTCGATGGGCGGCTCAGCCGCGCTCACACTGGCCGGATGGCACCGCGACCAGTTCAAGTTCGCCGGATCGCTCTCGGGATACCTGCACATCTCCGCGCCTGGCATGCGTTCGGCGATCCGCGTCGCGATGCTCGACGCCGGCGGCTACAACGTCGACTCGATGTGGGGACCTCCGTGGAGCGCGGAGTGGATGCGCAACGACCCGTTCGTGTCCGCGGAGCAACTGCGGGGACTGTCGCTGTACATCTCCGCGGCCAGCGGCCTACCGGGCGTGTACGACCATCCCGATACACCGATCTCATACTTCAATACCGCGACCGCGATGGGCCTCGAGGCGATCTCGCTGATCAACACCCGCGCCTTCCAGGTCCGGTTGAACACCCTCGGCATCCCGGCCACCTACAACTTCCCCGCCAACGGCACCCACGCGTGGTCCTACTGGTCGGCCGAACTGTGGCAGGCCCGCGGCCAGATCCTGAACACCCTGGGCGCCTGGTGACGGCACTCGTTCCTGTCAGAGGTGCGTACTACCGTCGCACACGACGCTGACCAGGCGAGACATTCCCACGAAGGACGGATACATGGCACTGCCCACCCTCACCCCCGAACAGCGCGCCCTGGCGCTCGAGAAGGCCGTCGCCTCCCGTCGCGCACGAGCCGCGCTGCGCGAGGAACTCAAGACCGGCAAGGCAACCTTCGCTGAGGTCCTCGGCCGCGCTGGCACTGACGAGACCGTCAGCCGCGCCAAGGTCTTCTACATCCTCGAATCGCTGCCGAAGATCGGGAAGGCCACCGCCCTCGAGATCATCACCGACCTCGGCATCTCCGAGACCCGCCGGATGGGTGGTCTCGGTGCGAACCAGCGCGCCGGACTCCTCGAACGACTCGGCTGACCCGACAGCCTGAAGGGGGCCTGCGAGCGGTTGTGAACTGCTCGCAGGCCCCCTTCTTCATTGCATGGTCGACCCACCTGTGCTCGGCGCCCGCAGAGTCGCGCCTACTGGTCCTGGTGGCCACTCGTCGAATACTTTTGCCGGATGGTGAAATTTGGGGGGACTGACCGTGCATCTGATGACCCGGAATCGGATGCCCGAGGCGGCGGGCCTCAGCACGGGGCGGGGCGACAGCGGCGCCGCTCTATGTGGCGTGAGCTTCCGATTCTCGTCGCGGTCGCACTGGTCTTGAGCTTCCTGCTCCAGACGTTCGTGGGCAGGGTCTACCTCATTCCCTCGGAATCCATGGAACCGACATTGCACGGATGTGCGGGGTGCACTGGAGATCGGATCGTGGTGGACAAGATCGCGTACCGCTTCGGTGACCCGGAGCCGGGAGACGTCGTGGTGTTCGAGGGGCCACCCTCGTGGAACGACGACTATCGGTCGCGGCGATCGGAGAACCCCGTTCTGCGCGGGATTCAGAATGTCGGCTCGGTGGTGGGCCTGGTGCCGCCGGACGAGAACGATCTCGTCAAACGCGTTATCGCCGTCTCTGGTCAGACGGTGCAGTGTCTACCCGGCGACGACGGCGTGAAGGTCGACGGAAAGACGCTGGTCGAGCCGTACATCGACAGTCGCACATCACCCGGCAACGCTGTCCCGTGTCAGGGTGTGTTCGTCGGTCCGGTGGTGGTGCCCGACGCCAGCGTGTGGGTGATGGGCGACAACCGCGCCCACTCGAAGGACTCGAGATTCCACATGAACGACGACTTCCACGGCGCGGTTCCCGTGTCGGACATCGTTGGCAAGGTCCGACTGATCGTGCTCCCACCGTCACGGTTGGGCGTCGTACACGCGGTCGACCCGCAGCAATAGGACGGCCGCGGTGGCGCGTGCTGCAACAAATCCTCGGACTACGCCTCGTGTCGTGGCACACTGGACCGCCGGAAGCCGTCACGCAATCAGGAAAGGAACAGCCGGATGAACGCCAACACGTATTCACAGTGCATGCAGCATCCGCTGATTCAGCGCCTGGACCGGATTTCCGAAAAGCCCGGCATCGCAGCCGGATTCCGCGTCCTCTGACGCCCCTATTCTCGGGGCGTGCGCGCCCCGAAACCCTGGTCGCCTTCCGGTGACCCGCTGGCCAACCCAGACCAGGCACGGGCTGCACACCTCGAGAACCCGCCACTCCCCCTGCGAGAGAACGAGGTTGTCGATTGTCATGGCCCGCACATCCCCCACCGCGATCACCGCGCTCACCTGGATGAACACCCGCGTCCACGTGCTCAATGCCACGTACGAGAACTTCGACGTCGTACCCGCTCCCCCGCACGATCCAACTACTCGAGTACGTGCACACCCCACCCCGGCCAGTCGTCGACGACGACACCCGCGCCACGTTCCCCGCGATCCTGGCGCGCGACCACTACCGGTGCGCGTACTGCGGCCGCAAGGGCGCGGACACCGTCGACCACGTGTTCCCCAAAAGTCGAGGCGGAGACGAGTCGTACGGCAATCTCGTCGCCGCCTGCGCCCCCTGCAACCAGGTCAAGGCCGACCGCACACCGGAGGAGGCCGGCATGCCGCTGCTGTGGATCCCCCGGGCACCCCGAGCCGACCTCAAGCGCCAGCGCGCGATCTGGCGCGACCTGACCCCCACCCCGTGAATCGCCTTGAAAGGAGGCACAACCTATGACCACCATGATGACCCTCGCTCACCTGCTGCCGGCCACTGACGACACCACCGACTGGGACGTCGCCGCCTGCCGAGGCGACCGCCACCCCGACCGATGGTTCCCGGACCCGAGCGAGGACTTCGACTATGCCGCCCGCGTCTGCGCCCGCTGCCCCATCGCGGCGGCGTGCGGCGCCTACGCGGCCGCCACCCCCCAGTCCGGTGTGTGGGGCGGGCGCGAGTACCGGCGCGGCCGCATCGCGCGGTAGCTGACGCAACGGCTCGCCAACCGCGGGGTGAACCAGGTGCTCCAGGTTCACCCCGCTAGGCGCGTGCTGGTTGCGTACGCGTGTCGACTACGGTCCAGCCATGGGTAGCCCCGACCGAGCATCCGGCACTGCCGACGACGAACGCAGACAGCGCCTTTCTGTGCGTGTCGCCTCAGAACCCACCCTCTACTGGGTGGCCGGGGTTGTCATGGGCTACTACGCATCCGAACGAATGAGCTGGGAATCTGGCGAGACGTACTGGGAGAACGCTTTCAAGTGGATCAACCTACCGTTCTTCGCCGTCCTCACAGTCGTGTGTCTACTAGCCGAAGTCCTGTACCGCGCAGACAGACTCCCGACGCTGCGCGCGCTCGCGCTGGCGCCCTTCATCCTGATCCAACTCCGGTTCGCGCTGTGGCTGCTCTACTACCCGATCGCCGGGCTCCTATGGATCGGTCTTGGCAGCGCAATTGCACTCACCGTCGCGGCAACCAAATTCGGTCACCCCCGCAGGCTGTAGCCGTCAGTGTCGGCCGATCGCCCGCGCAGCTAACCTCCGTATCCGCGCTTTGGAGGTCTCAGTGGATCGGGCCATCCCCGCGAGCGTCAGCGGCTATCGGGCATCAGAAGCAGCGCCAGGTGGCTCCTTACTCGAGCCCGGCAGCCTGCACTGAATCGAGCACCTCCGCGGCGGTGAGCCCGAGGACAGGTGCCAGAACACTCAACTCGCGAATGTCGACGGAGTGCGCGAGGTTCTCGATTGCGGTGTACACCTCTCGGGACACGCTCGAGCGTTCGACCATCTCGTCCACGGTCAACCCGCGCGCGATCGGCTCGCGACCGTGACTTTTGTCGTCGTCCGAGACTGTTCCGGTTTCGCGCAGGTCGTGGTGACCGACCCTGCGATCCGTGACGAAGTCGCGAACCTGCCGGACTGACCTGGCGCCACCCCACACGCCAGGCCGTGTGGAAGATCGCAGCGGCCGCCATGGCCGGATTCCGCAAGCACCTCGACGGGGCAGGCTTCACCGAAGTCACGACCCCCAAGATTGTCGACCAGTCCTCGGAGTCCGGAGCCAACGTCTTCACGGTCGACTACTTCGGCTCGCCCGCTTACCTCGCGCAGTCACCCCAGCTCTACAAGCAGATGCTCGTCGGGGTGTTCGAACGCGTCTACGAGATCGGACCGGTCTTTCGGACGGAGCCACACGACACAGCCCGGCACCTGGCGGAGTACATCTCTCTTGACGTCGAATTCGGCTTCATCGACGACCACCGCGACGTCCTCGCGTTACTGCGGGACACCCTCGCTGCCGTCATCGACCACATCGACCACATCGACCACATCGGCGACACCGCTGGCGACGACGTGGGTGCTCTGAGCATTGACTTGCCGGTGGTCCCCGAGCAAATGCCGGTCCTGCACTTCACCGACGCGCTCGAACTTGTCGGAGCCCACCCGGGCGAACCCGACCTGTCGCCGGAGCACGAGCGCACCCTGGGGAAGTGGGCCAAGGCGGAGTTCGACTCGGATTTCCTTGCAGTGGAGGGCTACCCGTCCGCGAAGCGGCCGTTCCACACCCACCCGCAACCCGACGACCCCCGTTGGACCAACTCGTTCGATCTGCTCTTCCGCGGACTCGAACTCGTCACGCGCGGACAGCGTCTGCACAACCATTCCGACTACGTCTCAGCACTCGAAAACAGGGGCGAGGATCCCGCGAACTACTCCTCCTACCTGGAAGCAATGGCACACGGAATGCCCCCACACTGCGGCTTCGCCATCGGCCTCGAGCGACTTGTCTCACGACTACTCGAAGCCGACAACATCCGCTACGCCACCCTGTTCCCCCGCGACATCCACCGCGTCCAACCCTGACAGCACCGGCGGTGCGGGCGGAACTCGCCCGCACCGCCCCAAGCTCGACACGGTGCCAACTACTTGACGCAAGACATCATTCTTCGACATACCCGGCGATACCCACGCAAGACGGAACGGACGACGCCTGATGGCACCACTATTTTCGGGCAAACTCGTGCGAGTCCAATCGATCATTCGAGATGCTGCCCCGACTCCGTGTCCACCCGTGAACGACCCGCCGATGCGCGACCTGGTGACATGCCCTCGGTTGGGTGGGCGATCTTGCTGTCTCGGCGTCCACCGGTCCGGGTGAACCTCACTGGTTCGACGGAGTAATAGCCGATCACCGCAGCTGCGGCTGCGACCACGACGGCGCCCACGCTGACCAGCCAGGTCCAGCCGCTGAGCCGCAGTGTGAACACACCCGCTCCGAGCGCCGCGGTGGGGAAGAGCGTCAGCAGGCTGGCAAGGATTGCGATCAGGGCAGCTGCGGCGACCCCCGCAGTAACTTCGACGATCAACCGCGTCGTCCGCTGCGCACCTGTCGTGCCCTGCCTACGCAGTGCGTGCAGCGCGCTCTTGCGGCCATAGACACCCAGGACAATGGATCCGGACAACGCAGCGGCGCAGTAGACCACGAGAATCGCAATGACCAGCGCAGAGCTGGGATCAACCTCAACCTGCCCCTGAGCGCTCAAGCCGCCAAGGGATCCCGCGGTTCCACCATGTCCGGCACCGGTGACGAGGCGCGCGGCCGAATACGGCGCATAGCTGGCCGCGGCGACCGTCGTATTCGGCATCAGCATCTGGCCGAAGATCAGGTCCCGGTCGTAGGTGAACCGCATCGTCAGCGTCTGTGTCGACCCGTCCGGTAGCGGGACGGGGTACTGCTGGCTCACGTCCCAACCACGTTTGTCTGCCAGCGATTTCGACGCTGCGAACTCGTCGGCCTCGAGACCCATCGCGGTCCCGGTGGTGTAGCCGGGATCGAGCAGACCACTTGCGAGCATGGCGGAGGGCACGCCCACCACTGTCCAATCGGCGTCGTCTGGGGTGTCAGCGCCGGGGATCTGCTCACGAATGAGCGCATCCCCGAACTCGGTGGCGGGCTCGTGCGAGACCTCCACACCGCGAGCGCTTTCGCTCGCCTGATACTCGTATGCCGCGCCGAGGGTCGGCTGCAACCCGAACGAGGTCGAGACAAGGGCTACGGCAACCAGGACCGGTGTACCCACCGAGACGATGAACCCGTCGTAGAACTTGATGTCGGCGGCAACGAGTCGGCCCAGCCGACGATCGACAACCGCCCATCCGGCGCCGACCAGTCTGGCCAGCGGCACCACGATCCACGGCGCGAGCAACGCTGCGATGGGCGCGAGCAACATCACCATCGAGAACCCGATCATGGCCCCGGACACTCGGTCCAACAGAACCATCGGCATGATCATCGTCGCGCTGGCCGCGATCAGAAGCAGCCCGCCGATGAGTCGCCCCTTCGTCCGCGAGGAGCGTTGCCGGCGAGGAGGCCGCAACGCATCCGACGGCGCACACTTCCAGACCCGACGCATCGAGACGCTGCCGGACAGAACTGCGACGACCAGCACCGCCAGTCCCGACAGCAGCACTCCTGCCAACAGCCCGAATCCGAGATGCCACGCGACACGTGGGTCGACGACTCCGGTGCGATGCAAGAACGTGAGCAGGCCCCAGCACGCCGGGACGCCGCACACGAGACCAACGATGGTCGGAATCACGGCGGCACCCAGAAACGTCTGCAGGTGCAGCCGAACCGTCTGCACCCGGCTGGCGCCGACGGCGCGCACCACTGCCAACGCCGGCAGCATGTGCACGGTCACGAGCGCCATCAGCGATGACAACACGACCACGGCGAGGAGTACAACGAATCCCGTGATCGTCGAGACTGCCTCCAATGCCCCTGCGAGATCTGGTGTCTCGACAATCCCCAGGTCGCGCGCCGCGGTGTCGATGTTCGATGCCAACCAACCACAGCCCGCGGCCACACCGGCGGTGTCCGCAGCCGCCGAGCCCCCTGCCCCTGCCACGGCGATCGCAGGCACGCGGTCGCTCCCGGCGAGTCGTTGAAGAACGTCGTCGTCGACGGCCGCGGCGGCGAGCAGGTCGCTGCGAGCAACTTCGGTGTCGACCGAATGCGCCAGGCCTTCGACGCGTCGCACGTCCACCGTGTGTGGCCGTGCTTCGACGGTCATCGTCTCGGTGAGCGAGCGGCCGACCAGCAACGTGGGAACCCCATCGACGGTCGCGCGGCGAATCGTGATCGGTGTCGCGCGAAGCGCGGAGTCCACGTTCTGCAGCCGAGTCTCGACCTCTGCTGCCGAGCACGACGACGAAGGAGTCGACACCAAGGCCGCGGTGTCGGCACGAAAGGCTCCATCGGTGCTCGGCTTCGTGGACGCGAACAGTCCGAGCAACGCCCCGAGGGCCGAACACACGAACGCGGTCGTGAAGACGACGAACGCGACCGCCCGCCAGGCCGCGGAATCGTTGCGCCGCAGTGACTGACCGATGATCGACGCGCCGGTCATAGCTGCGCTCGGGCAGTCAACTCGCCGTCGACCAGTTCCAGCACATCGTCCGCGGCTCGGGCCGCCCGTGGATCGTGGGTCACCACGATCACGGTCGCCTGATGAACGACGCACAAGTCGCGTAGGAGCGCCATCACCTCGGCCGCACTGTGGTCATCCAACGCCGAGGTCGGCTCGTCGGCGAACACCACGGACGGACGCATCACCAGCGCCCGCGCGATCCCGACGCGCTGCTTCTGGCCGCCCGAAAGTTCACCCGGCAGCCGCGAGGAGAGGTCTCCGAGGCCGACGCTCCCCAGTAGATCCTGCGCTCTGGCGGTAATCTCCCGCATCGGCGCACCCGACAGTCGAGCCGGCAGAAGGACGTTCTCGATCACCGGCAGCGACTCGATCAGCGAGTGCTGTTGGAAGACGAACCCGATCTCCGATCTGCGGAGCTTGGCGAGCTTCCGGTCCGCCAGGAGCGTCAGGTCGATGCCAGCGAGCCGCACACTGCCCGAGGACGGTCGGGCCAACCCCGACGCGCACTCGAGAAATGTAGTCTTCCCGCTGCCCGACGCACCGAGCACGCAGTACAGCCGGGACACATCGAAACTCGCATTGACACCGTCGAGGACCAACGGGCCCGCCGGATCGTACTGCTTGGACACGTTGCAGAGCATCAACCGCTTGATGTTCCCCCCCTCTTCATTGATATCAAGCTCGCTATTGGCAACGAAGCCCGAGACACCCACTAGCCCAACAACATGCGTTCGGATAACGAGGTCGTGAACCGTAACCGCCGACCATACCGGCCGTCCGGCTTTTGTGGAAGCTCGTTGGGCTCGCGTAATGACCGCAAACATGAGACAGGAAGACTGCACCGCGCAGATCGATGACCAGGGCATCACCACCATCAAGCGCTAGTCGGCGTCTTGCGTACCCGGCCGGCACGTGTGACCGAGGCTGGTGACCTTAATCGCCGACTGTTGGTCTCACTCGCACGTCGCGAACCGCTGCCGCGTCCGGGTAGCCTGAACAAATTGCCAACTACATTGGCCATAAAGGCGCCGCACGGTCGTCATCTCAGTTGTCACTCCGCAGGTCAGAACTCCGAGATATGACAACTACGGTGGCGATTCACCCGGATGTGAATCGCCACGCTGGTCGGCAAATCGCCACCACATTTGGCAGAGCTGTCACCGCGCTCGGCAAATGGACGGTGCGGTCGGTCCGGCCGAGTGTGCCGGTGCCCGCTCGACTCGAACGTTCGGTGCCTGCGGAGTTCGGATCTCGGCGCTTTCTCCTTCCATCTAGCTGGCAGTGGGTCGACGGCGAGCGCGGTGTCATCGTCAACACCGCATCTGTCGCGGCGTTCGAGGGGCAGATCGGGCAGGCCGCATACTCGGCATCCAACGGCGGGATAGTCGGTGCCACGCTGCCGATCGCGCGAGATCTGGCGTCGCTTCAGATCCGGGTGAACACGATCGCCCCGGGCCTGTTCAAAACTCCGCTGCTCGGCACTCTCCAGTCGTAGGACACCGCCACGTCGACGGTCTCCGTGTGCAGGATCGAGCTGTATGAGGCCATAACGTCGGTGTGGAGTTTGGGTCGCCGATGGCGGTCCCCCGGGAAGGCAGCTGCAGTGCCAGTCTGCGGTGGACTGACGACCACACCTGCTGCATCGACCCCCGGGCGCTCTCCCCCTCCCCGGGGCTCCCACCCGTCTATTCGTCACAGTGGCGTAATGATCGGTTCCCGCGTACCACGCGAATGACGCTGGTTGTCCGAATCGTTCGAGGTCACGGCCCGGACCGCGCGCTCATGGGACAATGGCGGTGTGTCTCGCCGTGCGAGTCCGGGTGCAGACCCGGGCGCTGGTACTCAACTCGGGCAACACGAGTTGAGCCTCGATGCATGCCGGACACGAGATCAGCTCGAGAAGCTCGTGCACGCGATACTCGATGTCACGACCGGACTGGATCTCGACGACACCTTGGGCCGCGTGGTCGAGTCGGGCATGCGGCTGACCGGTGCTCGATACGGGGCGCTCGGTGTCCGAGAATGTGGACAGACCCGCTTGGCGCAGTTCATCCACCGTGGGATCGACCCGGCGACCGTCACCGCTATCGGTGAACTCCCCCAGGGCCGCGGCGTTCTCGGCCTGGGATTCGAGGAGCAGGCGGTACTGCGCCTCGACGACGTCGAGCGGCATCCGTCCGCGGTGGGGTTCCCGCCCGGTCATCCTCGGATGCGCACCTACCTGGGTGTACCGATCCGGGTGCGTGGAACTGTGTTCGGGAATCTGTACCTGACCGAGAAGCGGGATCGGGCCTGCTTCACCGAGGACGACGAGAACACCGTGCGGGCATTGGCGTCGGCGGCCGGCGTCGCGATCGACAACGCGAGGCTTTACGAGCAGTCCGAGTCGAGACGCAGTCGGCTCGAGGCGCTGCGGGACGTCAGCACTGAGTTGCTCGCCGGCGGCGATCCCGCGTATGCGGTGCAGGTGGTGGCCGATCGTGCGCGTGAACTGACCGATGCCGACCAGAGTTTCGTGGCGGTGCCGTCCGATCCGGATCTACCGGCGGACGATGTGGACTACCTCGTGATCACCGTGGCGTCGGGTCCCGAGTCGACGAGGGCCGTCGGCCAACGGATCCCGGTGGGCCGGTCCAGTTCCGGCGCGGCCTTCCGGACCCGGACGCCGAACAGTACCGACCATCTCGAGTACGACGCATTCGGCAGCGCGGTAAGGGATTTCGGTCCCACGTTGATCGTGCCGTTGCGGGCGTCCGACCTTGTCGTCGGCGTTCTGGTGACGCTGCGGCTTCGGGGACGTTCGTCGTTCGATGCGGACCAGTTGGCGCTGATGACGTCGTTCGCGGATCAGGCGGCCCTGGCGATGCGACTGGCCGCCGCGCAACGTGAACAGCAGGAGCTGTCGTTGCTGGCCGATCGTGACCGGATCGCACGGGATCTGCACGACCACGTGATCCAGCGCCTTTTCGCGGCGGGGCTGTCTCTGCACGGCACGCTCAGGTTGATCGACTCCCCCGCGGCGCGTTCACGTCTCGACGCGACCATCGACGAACTGCAGGCCACCGTCGGCGACATCCGGACCGCTATCTTCGACCTCCACGGCGGCGATGCGGCGGCCGAGTCGTTGCCTGCCCGGTTGCGCCGGGCGGTGGCCGATCTGACCACGGAGAGTCGCATCGGTACGGAGGTGCACATCGGCGGAGGCCTCGACGCGGTCGGCCCGGTGTTGGCCGATCATGCCGAAGCCGTGGTCCGGGAGGCGGTGAGCAACGCGGTCCGGCATTCGGGGGCCGACCGGATCTCCGTCGACGTGCGGGGCGGGGACCGACTGTCGGTGGAGGTCGGGGACGACGGCCGTGGTGTCGCCGACCCCCTGGATCCGAGCGGCCTGGTCAATCTCGCCGCGCGGGCGGACGAGGTGAACGGGGAGTTTCGGTTCGATTCGACTGTGGGCGTCGGCACGCGGGTCCGCTGGTCGGCGCCGTTGCCGCGGTGAGCGGGTAACCGTGGCGGCCGAGGGCCAGTAGTGGAAGAGTCCGCTGCACGGGCAGTTCCTCGGCGACGTGGAGGTCGGCATGGACACGGGCACGGATTCCGACGCGGGTGAGGACACGACGGATGACGCCGGCCGGGGTGCGATCGTCGTCGGCGTCGACGAATCCGAGGCGGCGTTCGACGCGTTGCACTGGGCGGCGGGCGGCGCGCGGCGGCGACGGATGCCACTGCACGTCGCACACGTGCTGCCGACTCCCGGGGTCTACCTGAGTGAGGCCGCGGTGCTCATCCAGGCCCAGTTCACCGAGCAGTTGGACGAGGCGGCCCACCGCGTGTTGGCGCGTGCCCGCCAGGAACTCGGCGCCGTTCATCCCGGCGTCGAGTTCACGACCGGGATCTATCCGGGGCCGCCGTCGGCGGCGCTGCTCGACGTCGCGGACGAGGCCGAGCTTCTCGTGCTGGGAGCCACCGGGGCGGGCACGATCGGTGCGGCGCTCGTCGGTTCGACGGGGCAGCGTGTCGCGAACCATGCACGGTGCCCCGTCGTGGTGTGCCGGGGCGGGCGCACCGGACGTGGGGACGCCCGCCCGGTGGTGGTGGGCGTGGACGGGAGCGAGGCGAGTACCCGCGCGGTCCGCGCCGCGTTCGCGTTCGCTGCCCTGTTCGGGGTTCCGCTCGTGGCGGTGCACGCGTGGGGCCCGGACCGGCCGATAGATCGCTACAGCGCGTTTCGGTTGGTGGACTGGCCGCGGGTGGAGGCCGAGGAACGAGCGGTCCTGTCCGAGTCGCTGGCGGGGTTCGCGACCGACCATCCCGAGGTGGAGGTCGTCAGTCACCTCGAGCGGCGCAGTCCGGGGAAGCTGCTGCTCGAACACTCCGAGCAGGCCCAGTTGGTGGTGGTCGGCAGCCGGGGGCGGAGCCGGCTCACCGGTGTCGTGCTCGGGTCGACGAGCCAGAACCTGCTCCATCACGCGAGTTGTCCGATCATGATCTGCCGGTTCTCACCTCCGTAACACTGCGAGGCACCGCCTCGGTGACATAGGACCCTGCCTTCCTCGCGCCGAACGGAGTCGAATGGAGTGGCGACCGATTGCGCGGTCTCCACGACAGCGAGGAGTGATCATGTCCAGTGTTCCGGCCCGGCGCCGTTCGGTGTTTCCGGACCTGTCCGAACTGTTCGACGCCTTCCCGGTGACAGGGTTCCGACCGCCGTTCGGCGGCAATCTGATTCGTGTCGAGGATCGGGTCGAGAACGACCGCTACATTCTGCGGGCCGAGCTTCCGGGGTTGGACCCGGAGAATGACATCAAGGTCAGTGTCGCCGACGGTCAACTGACGATCGAAGCGGAACGGTCCGAGGAGAAGTCCGAGGGCGGTCGGTCCGAGTTCAGCTACGGATCCTTCAGTCGCACGGTGGCGTTGCCTGCCGGTGCCGACGAGGAGAAGGTGGACGCGAGTTACTCGAAGGGCATCCTCGAGGTGACGGTGGGGCTGACGGCGAAGACGTCGGGTGCCAAGCAGATCCAGGTCAAGCCGGTCGACTGACCCCGGGCGACCGATCGCCGGGGGCGGAGCGGACGACCAGCAGCGGACACGTCACGGTGTGCAGCAGCGCGGTGCTGGTAGATCCGAGTGTCATGCTCGCGAAGCCGCCCCGCCCGCGGTTTCCGACGACGATCAGCCGGGCACCGTTTCCGCGCATCAGGAGATTGCGTACGGGCCGGTCCTGCACGACGATCGGACGGACGGCCACGTCCGGGTACTTTTCCTGCCACCCGGCCAGGCTTTCCGCGAGCACGGCCCGCTCGGCGGCCTCGGTGGTCAGCCACGGGAGACGGCTGGTGCCGGCGGACGGATCGAACGGGGAGCCGATCGACAGGTCGCGGTCTGACCACGCGTGTACCGCCACCAGTTCGGCACCGTGCAGCGAGGCTTCCTCGAACGCGGCGGCGACCGCCGGTTCACTGGCGGCAGTGCCGTCGACCCCGACGAGGACGGGGCCGTCCACCGGGGGCTCACCGGGGTGGGGCCATCCCGGGATCACCGCGACCGGGCAGTGGGCGTGCCGCACGAGCGCCGAGGTGACGGATCCGACGAGCCCGCCGGTGAACTCCCCCAACCCGCGGGTCCCGAGGACGATGGTGCGCGCGGTCCGTGAGTGCTCGAGCAGCGCGTTGACGGGGGTGGACTGCGACAACTCGGTGCGGGTGTCGACGGTGCCGCCGGGGATCTCGGCGGCCGCGAGCGCCACCGCGTCCTCGACGGCCCGCTCACCGGAGATCCGGAGGTCGTCGGTGAACGGCGACGACATACCGATGCCGCCGGGGCTGACACTCGACACGAGGAGCAGGGGCGCACCGAGGGCGTCGGCCTCCTGCGCCGCCCAGCGAACGGCGTCACGCGAGGTCGGCGAGCCGTCGACACCGACGACGATCGGGCCGTTCGGCAGGCCGTTGGTCATGGGGTTCTCCTCGGTGGTGCGGGCCCGGTCTCGCGGTGTGCGAGCGCCCGCACCAGTTCGAGGCGGGTGATCATCCCGATCGGCGTGAACCCGCGGACGACGGGCACCGCGCAGGTGCCGGGTTCGCCGAGGGCGGCTGCGACGTGCTCGATATCGGTGTCGGCGGTCATGGCGAGGACGGGTGTGGCCATTGCATCGGTGACGCTACCTCCGACGGCCTCCCCGATGTCGGACGATTCGAGAAGGTTCCGGATCCGTTCGAGCACATCGGTGGCGGTGACGAGGCCGACGAGGTGCCCGGAGGCGTCGACGACCGGCAGCGAGGTGTCCGGGGTGTCGGCCAGCAGTCGCACTGCCTGCGCGAGCGTGGAGTGCTCGCCGACGGCGACGATCCGGCTGGTCATGATGTCGCCGGCGCGCATCGGTCAGGCCTCCCCGCGGGAGGGCCCGCGGGCGTGTTCGAGCAGGACGCGCTGTTCGGCGGACGCGATCACGTGACGGGTGTGTGCCGCCGAGTCGGCGGTGACCGAGACGGAGGTGATGCCGCGCCGCACGAGATGCTCGGCGAGTCGCGGATCGGTGGAGACGGCCTGTCCGCACAGCGACGTGGTCAGGCCGGCGCGGCGGGCGGTGTCGATGATGCGGTCGATGGCGTCGAGGACGGCCGGGTCCATCGTGTCGAACAGGTCCTTGCAGATCTCGGAGTCCCGGTCGACGCCGAGCATCAGCTGGGTCAGGTCGTTGCTGCCGATGGAGACGCCGTGGATCCCGAGCTGGGCGTACGCGGGAATCCAGTACGCGACGGACGGCACCTCGGCCATGATCCAGCGGAGCATGCCGTGGTCGGTGCCGAGCGGATGGGCGTCGAGTTGGGCGAGGCAGCGGGCGAGTTCCCAACGGGTCCGCACGAACGGGATCATCAGGTGCACGTTCGGTAGGTGCCGCCGGACCCGGTGCAGCACGTCGAGGTCGAGTGCGAACAGTTCCGGTTCGCGGACGTACCGGAAGCAGCCGCGGTATCCGATCATCGGGTTGTCCTCGTCGGGTTCGACGTCGCCGCCCTCGAGTTCGGCGAATTCGTTGGAGCGCAGGTCCACCGCCCGGTAGACGACGGGGCGGGGCGCGAAGGCCGCGGCGATGTGTTCGACCCCGGCGGCCATCTCGTCGATGTACTCCTGGCGCCGCCCGTCGGCGATCATCGCCGCGGGGTGGGCGCCGCCGAGCGCTCCGGTGATCATGAACTCGGCGCGCAGCAGCCCCACCCCGTCGACGTCGGTCGCGGCGACGCGCTCGGCGGCGTCGGGTGTGGCGAGGTTGACGTACACGGCAGTGGCCGTCGTAGCCGCGGGGGCCGCGCGCACCGGTTCGGCTGTGCGGCCGGGTTCGGGCTCCGTGGTCGCAGGGCGCGCGCCGGCGTGGACGGTGCCGCGATCCCCGTCAACGGTGACGAGGGTGCCGTCGGCGATCGTGGTGGTCGCGTCGTGGGTTCCGACGACGACGGGACGGCCGAGTTCGCGGCCGACGATCGCGGCATGACAGGTCACTCCCCCGCCGTCGGTGACGATCGCTGCGGCGCGGCGCAGGACCGGCAACCAGTCGGGGCGGGTCATGGGTGCGACGAGGATGTCGCCGTCGGCGAGGCGGGCCGCGTCGGCGAGTTCGGTGAGGACCCGGGCGGTTCCCGTGGCGGTGCCGGGGCCGGCGCCGAGTCCGTGTGCCAGTGGGGTTGCCCGGTCCGCTGTTCGTGCCGCGGGTGCGGACTGCCCGCTGTCGCCGAGGGTGGTGATCGGGCGGGTCTGCACGAGCCACAGTTGTGGTCCCTCGAACGCGAACTCGAGGTCCTGCGGTTTGCCGTAGTGGGCTTCCACCGACGCGGCCAGCTTCGCGACCTGCACCACCTGGGTGTCGGCGAGCACCTGGCCGGAGGCGTCATCGGTCGAGAGTTCGACGCGGCGGTCGCCGGTGTCGGAGGGTTCGATCGCGAAGGCTTGGGTGCCGAGGTGTCGGTCGAGGACGGTGAAGCCGTCCTTCGCGACCACGTAGGTGTCGGGTTCGACCTGTCCGCCGACGATCACCTCGCCGAGGCCGAGGGCCGACTCGATGACGATCCGGTCCCGCGCGCCGGTGCGGGGGTCTGCGGTGAACGCGACGCCGGAGCGATCGGAGCGGACCATGCGCTGCACCACGACCGCGATCGACGGCTCGTCGTCGTACTTGCGCAGAATCCGATAGGTCAGTGCCCGTGGGGACCACAGCGACGCCCAGCACTTGCGGAGCGCGTCGATCAGGGCGTCGACGCCGACGACGTCGGTGTAGCTCTCGTGGATTCCGGCGAACGAGGTGTCGGCGGCGTCCTCGGCGGGCGCGGAGGAGCGCACCGC
This sequence comes from Rhodococcus sp. AG1013, assembly GCF_003350365.1. Lineage (NCBI taxonomy): Bacteria > Bacillati > Actinomycetota > Actinomycetes > Mycobacteriales > Nocardiaceae > Rhodococcus > Rhodococcus sp. AG1013. The sequence goes on along the minus strand of NZ_QQAT01000012.1, from coordinate 112,022 downwards.
GACCGACACGTCGTCGCCGAGGTCCCGGTACGCCCGCTGGATCTGGTCCTGCATGTTCTCCGGGAGAACGACGTCCCGGACGAGGCGCTGCAGTTCCTCGGCGGCGCGGGTGATCCGGGCGTCGTCGGCGGTGCGGGATGCGACGCCGCGCGCGGCGAGGTCGGCGCGGATACCGGCCGCGTCCATCGCCGCGAGGTACGCGTACTCGGGAACCGCGAAGCCCGGCGGCACCGGGAAGTGGTTGCGGGTGAGTTCGCCGAGGTTGGCGGCCTTGCCGCCGACCGACGGTGCGTCCGCGAGACCGAGTCGGTCGATGGACGCGGTCCAGCGCTGTTGTGTCCGGGCAGGCTGAGCGGTCATGGTCCGAGCTCCTCGGTCGGGACGCGGTGGTCGGTCACCGTCTGCTCTTCAGCAAACACCTGGCCGGGTGTGCTCGACAGGGCCCAAGGTCATCGGACGTGCCTGGCCCCGCGCGGTCGGTGCGCGGTCGGTGCGGAAAGGGCCCTTGGGCCCTTCCCCGGTCCGTGGCGCCGCGACGAGACTCGGTTGATGATGGCAGCCGGTGTGGCACTCCAGTCCATTCGAGAGGCAGTCGAGACGGCCTGCCGGGCGCCGTCGTTGCACAACAGTCAGCCGTGGCGGTGGACCATGTCCGGCGGCCGACTCCAGTTGCACGCCGACGGCTCCCGTTCGGTTCCTGTCGCCGATCCGATCGGCCGGCAGATGGTGATCAGTTGCGGTGCCGTGCTGCACCATTTCGCGGTCGTGATCTCCCGGTACGGGTGGGGCGCGGCGGTCGAGCGACTCCCCGACTCGCGGAACCCGATGCACCTGGCGACGGTGGCGTTCGAGCCCTTGCCCCGGTCGCGGGCAGCGGACACCGAGAACCGGTCGGATGCGTTGCGCACCGCGATCGCCCACCGGCGCACCGATCGCCGTCCGTTCGCCGCCCCGCGCCCCGCGGATCTCGTCGGCGTGGACGAGGATCTGGTCCCCCGGTTCGGGGCGTCCTTGACGATGCTCGGCGAGGACGGCCCGTCTCGGATGGCGGAGGCGGCGCGGAACAGCGCCTCGATCCGCCGCTACGATCCGGCCTACCACGCCGAACTGTATTGGTGGGCGGGCCATCGGCTGCCCGACCAGGGTATTCCCGGCGCGGCGCTGCCGGCCGAGGGCGCCGTCCCGGTCGGTCGCGAATTCCCGGTGGGTACGCTCGCGTCCCCGGAATCGGGCCCGGACCGGGCCGCGCTGGCCGTGATCAGCACCGAGGCCGACACCCGACTGGACTGGCTGCGCAGCGGTGAGGCGCTGTCGCACGTCCTGCTCACGGCCACGTCGCGAGGCCTGGCCACGTGCCCCCTGACGCATCTCACCGAGGTGTCGGCGAGCCGGGCGCTGGTCGGTGATGCGGGCGCCGACGCGGGTGAGCGATTCCCGTTCCCTCAGATCGTGGTCCGTATCGGCGCCCGGCCCGGTGGTGATGCGCCGCCGATGACGGGTCGCCGTCCGGTCGACGAGGTGTGGCGGGCGTGAGGATCGAGAGGGTACGCGGCGGTCAGGAGTGGGTCTGTCGATCGATCTCGACTGCGATGTCGTCGGCCCATGCCTCGACTGCGCTCCATTCCCGGTAGTCGCCGTAGTGGCCGCCCATGGCGCGGAAGACCATTCGCCCGGCCCGACCGGTGTCGGCCGCGTCCGTGGCGCAGAAGCGGCCGCTGAAGCGGTGGTGCCCGCGGAGGTGGGTCCGGGCCCGTAGCTGCTGGACCGCGGTCGGCTCGCGGGTGCGCAGCATCCGTCGGAGCAGCGCCGTGACGGGGCGGGCGAGCGCGCTTCCCTCGTCGCCTACCATCCCGACCGAGAACGCCCAGACGGGGAGTTCCTCGGCGCCCGCGGCGAGATGGTCCACGAACCGCGCCGCCGTCGGTAGCCATTCGCTCTCGTGTACCGCACTGCCGATGACCAGGGTGCTCGGTCGCGTGCCGGCAGGTATCTCGGCGCAGTCGCGGACCTCTACGTCCAGGCCGCGGTGGGTCAGCCGCCGGCCGAGACTGCGGGCGATCCCCGCGGTCGACCCGTGAGCCGACGCGTATGCGATCAGGGTCGGCATTGTCCGCCGTCCTCGTCTGCCGGAAGGCGGTCGAGGTCGGGGTGGGGGTCCGGGCCGCTCGGCCCGCTGACGACGCACGGTCGGCGCCGTTCGAACGCCCGCGCGATCGCATCGCCGACATCCACGGCGGAACCGGCCATCAGGTAGATCTGCGCGTCGAGCCTGCCCACAGCGTTCCCTCCGGTCGGTGGCCGGTCATGTTCGAACGATCATCAGCGGGCATGTCGCCGTGTGCAGGAGCGTCGTGCTGGTGGAACCGAGCAGCATGCCCGCGAAGCCGCCGCGCCCGTGGCTGCCGACCACGAGCAGTTCCATGTCCGCGGACTGCTCACGCAGCTCGTCCGCCGCCTGCCCCCGCACCACCATCGGTGACACGGCGGTCTCGGGGTAGCGCTCCTGCGAGCCGGCGAGGCTCTCGGACAGGACCGCCCGCTCGGCGACCTCCACCTGGTCCCACGGCAGGTCGAGTTGGTCGTCGAATGCCGTGGACAGCGCGAACGGCGACCAGGTGTGGATCGCGACGATGTCGGTGCCGCGCAGCGCCGCCTCCTCGAAAGCCACGACCAGGGCCGATCGGCTGTTCTCGGAGCCGTCGATACCCACGACGACGGCGCCGGTTCCCGAAGTCTGACCTGCCTGTCCCCGGATCACGACAACCGGGCAGTGCGCGTGGGTGGCGAGGGCGGTGGTCACCGAACCGGCGAGCACCGCGGTGAGTCGGGTGAGCCCGCGGCTGCCGAGGACCATCATCCGTGCCGACTTCGAGACCTCGATCAGGACCGGCCGCGCCGAGCCCTCGAGAACCTCGGTCGTGACTTCGGTGGCGTCCGGGTCGGTCAGTGCGGTGCGGGCGATCGCGGTGGCCTCCGTGAGGTGCGCGTGTACGGCGCGGTCGCGGTCCGTGAAGTAGCTCGGCGGCAAGCGGATTCCGTCGCCGTACGGGGTGGGCGCACCCAGCGCGGTCACGATGTGCAATCTGCGACGGTGGTACCGGGCCTCCCGCGCCGCCCAGCTCACCGCGGCATACGACGTCGCGGATCCGTCGACTCCCACGACGATCGGCGATTCGGACTGGGCACCGTCCACGGTCGCTCCTCCAAACACGTTCGCGTCCCCCCATCGTTTCGGTGTCCGTCGCACGCGGGTAGGGCCGGAAGTCCCGGTGTCCGCGACCCGGTCCTGGCTGGGCCGAGTCCGCAAGGTCGTGGGAGTCCGCAGGTCGTAGGATCGGATCGAATGCACCTGGAGGTGCTCGGATGTTGACCGTCTTTCTGGTGGACGACCACGAGATCGTGCGGCGTGGCCTGGCCGAACTCATCGACGCGGACTCCGAGATGGAGGTGATCGGGCAGGCGGAGAACCGCTCGCAGGCGCTGGCGCGGATTCCGGCGCTGCGGCCGGACGTCGTACTCCTCGACGTCCGGTTGCCCGACGGCAGCGGTATCGATGTGTGTCGCCAACTCCGCACGCGTCTGCCGGAGCTCCGCTGCTTGGTGGTCACCTCGTTCCGGGACGAGCGCGCGATGCGGGAGGCCACCGCTGCCGGCGCGAAAGGCTATGTGGTCAAGGATATTCGGGGAATGCAGCTGGTGGAGGCCGTGCGGGAGGTCGGGGCTGGGCACACGCTGCACGACACTCGGGTCGTCCAGCAGGCGCGCCCGAGCCGACCCGGGCGCGGCCTGCCCGACGATCTCACGGCACAGGAGCGGCGGCTGCTTGTGTTGCTCGGTGAGGGGTTGACCAATCGGCAGATCGCGGCGCGCATGTTCCTGGCCGAGAAGACGGTGAAGAACTACGTCTCGCGGCTACTGGCGAAACTCGGGGTGCAGCGCCGCACCCAGGCGGCGGTGCTGGCCGCGAAACTGCAGGTGTCGAACGAGGTCGACTGACCCGGTCGCGCTACGTCCCTGCCTCGGGCTGCCGAGGCCCGTCTGCCGTGCGTCGGTCCATAACCCACCGCCGCCGGACGGCATCCGCATGTTCCTGTTCCTCGAGTTCCAGTCGCAGCCTCCTCAGTTCGTCCTCGAGGGCGGGAATCCAGCGCTGCGAGAGCGCGCGCATCCGCCGCGCGGTCGTCCGTTCCTCGGCGCGCACCGTGCGCACGGCCGCCAGGGCCGCCGCGTGCCGGACGGCCGCCTCGAGTGCCGCGCGGTGGCTGCGACGTGCGTCGAACACCGCGGGTCCGTCCAGCGGGTCGTCCCGCAGCGGCTCTGCCGGTGTCGTCACCGTGGCAGAGGCCGGGTACCGCACCCCCATCGATCGCGCCCATTCGATGTCGACCTGCGCCGTCTCGCCGGTACCCAGCCGGATCGCCCGCTCGCCACCGAGCAGGAGGACCCGGACGAGCCACGCGTCGGCCTCCCGGCAGGTGTCCTGCCATGCGGTGGCGGTGTCGGCCGCCACCCGCTCGAGTCGCTCCCCCTCGGCGAGCAGGACCTGCCGCTTGCGGTCGAGCAGGTCCACTCCCCGCCGGGCCACCTCCAATCGGCGCTCGAGCCACAGTCGCCCCGTCCGTCCGGGAGGCACGTGCCCCATCCGCTTCATGACGGGCTACCCTCCGCCGGCCGGTAGTGCGCGTCGAGCAGGCTCTGCGGGAGCATCGTCAACTCCGAACGCGGGAGCGTCGACAGCGCTGCCCACGCCCGGTTCAGCGTGTCGTCCAGGGATCGGGTTTCGTCGGCTCCCTGATCGAGCAGGTGCCGTTGGACGGTCCGGGTGAATCCCAGGTATGCGCGATCGACGGTGCCCAGTGCGTCCTCGCCCATCAGTTCCGCCAGCTCGCCCACCTGGCGCGCCTTCGACATCGACGCCAGCACCTGGGCCGCCAGATCGAGGTGGTCGGCGCGGGTGCGGCCGGGACCGGCGCCCCGGCGCATCAGGCGCGACAACGACGCGAGCACGTCGACCGGCGGATAGATCCCGTCCTTCTGCTGTTGCGGCGACAACACGATCTGCCCCTCCGTGATGTAGCCGGTCAGATCTGGCACGGGATGGGTGATGTCGCCCGAGGGCATCGTGAGTACCGGCACGACGGTCACCGAGCCCGGTCGGCCCCGGATGCGCCCGCAGCGCTCGTACAACGAGGCCAGATCGCTGTACAGATAGCCCGGATAGGCCCGCCGGCCCGGGATCTCGCCGCGCGCGGCCGACACCTCCCGCACCGCCTCCGCGTACGACGTCATGTCGGCCATGACGACGAGGACGTGGCGACCGTCGTCGAACGCGAGGTGCTCGGCGATCGTCAGGGCCAGTCGGGGCGTGAGGACCCGCTCGACCGCGGGCTCGTCGGCAGTGTTCAGGACCAGTACGAGATCTCCTGCGGCGGAACGCTGTTCGAGTCGGTTGCGCACCGCGTCGGCGTCGGCGTGGGTCAGTCCCATGCCCGCGAATACGACGGCGAACGGTTCGCCGGCGACATTGGCCTGCGCGGCCACCTGCGTGGCTAGCTCCAGGTGCGGGAGCCCGCCGACGGAGAACACCGGCAGCTTCTGCCCGCGCACCACGGTGGTCAGCGCGTCGATCGCGGAGACGCCGGTGAGGACCGCGTCGGCGGGTGGATCGCGGTGCGTCGGGTTGAGCGGGAAGCCGGACACGGGGGCCCGCCGGGTGGCGAGGACCGGCGGTCCCCCGTCGACCGGTTCGCCGCGGCCGTTGCAGACCCGCCCCAGCCAGCCCGAACCCACCGGGACGTGCAGTGCCTCGCCGGCGAAGGAGACGAACGTGTTCTCGGGGCGCATGCCGTCCGTGCGTTCGAGCACCTGTAACACGGCCAGGTCGCGGTCGACCTCGAGCACCTGGCCGTGCCGGATTTCTCCGGACCCGAGCCGGATCAGCGCCGATTCGTCCCAACCCACACCCGTGACCCCGCGCACCACCAGCAGGGGGCCGCGCAGCCGGCTCACCTGCGAGTACTCGACGTGTGGCGCCCCGCTCACGACAACTCCTCGAGCCGGGCGAGCATGTCGTCGCGGATACGCTCCACCCGGTCGAGATCGTCGGGTCCGGCCTCCTCCCGTGCCTGCACCAGTGGGCCGAAATCCACGGCCTCCAGCGCGTCGGCCTCCACTCCGGCGTCGACGAGGGACGTGCACCGGTCGATGACCGCCAGGACTGCGTCCGCGAGTGCGGCGCCCTTCGCGGCGGAGCAGAAGCCGTCGTTGTCGCTGAGTGCGCTCTGTTGCAGGACGCCTTCCCGCAGCAGTCGGCCGCCGAGCATGACGACGCGTTCGGCGGCGGGCATCGAGTGACGGCCGACGAGTTCGGCGAGTGCGTCCAGGCGGTCGGCGTCCGCGAGCAGGCTACTGATCCGGGCGCGCCGACGGGTCCACCCCGGATCCCCGTCGCGGGCACGTCGGGCGGCGATCGCCGCGGTGTCGGTGGAGAACGACCCCGACCAGGCGACCGCCGGATAGTGCCGCGCGTACGCCAGGTCCCGGTCGAGGCTCCACACCGCGCGTACGAAACGCAGGGTCTGGGCGGTCACCGGCTCGCTCATGTCGCCCCCGGACGGGGAGACCGCGCCGACGATGGTGACCGAGCCGCGTCGGCCGCCGAGCGTGACGACCTGGCCGGAACGCTCGTAGAACGCGGCGAGCGCCGACGCGAGATCGGCGGGATAGCCCTCCTCGGCCGGGAGTTCGCCCGACCGCGAGGCGAACTCGCGCAGCGCCTCCGCCCACCGCGACGTGGAGTCGGCGATGACGACGACGTGGTGTCCGAGATCCCGAAAGTACTCGGCGACCGTCACGCCGCTGTAGATGCTCGACTCGCGGGCCATCAACGCCATGTTGGAGGTGTTCGCGATGACGACGGTCCGGGCCGCGAGCGGGTGTCCGGTGCGGGGATCGGTGAGCGAGGCCAGATCCTGCACGACGTCGGCCATCTCGTTGCCGCGTTCGCCGCAGCCCACGTACACGATGACGTCGGCGTCGCACCATTTCGCGATCTGCTGCAGCAGCATGGTCTTCCCGGTGCCGAAACCGCCGGGAACCGCCGCCGTGCTGCCCCGCGCGATCGGGAACAGCATGTCGAGGACCCGTTGCCCGGTGTGCAGGACCTCGACGTCGTCGATGCGGGTTCGGGAGGGGCGCGGTCGTCGGACCGGCCACCGCTCCGACAGCGGCACCGCGGTGCCGGAAACCGACGCGATCACCGCCTCTGCACGGTAGCGGCCCGGGGCCGCGACGGAGTCGACGATCCCGTCCAGGGTGGGCGGCACCAGGATCGGCACGGTGAGCGGACCGCCGGTGGTCACCACACCGAGTTCGTCTCCCGACTGCGCATGTACGCCGACCCGCGTGGTCGGGGTGAACTCCCAGCAGTGCTCGTCGGCGCTGTCACCGGACGCGCCCGGTGACAGCCACGTCCCCGCGTCCGAGAGTGGCCGCAACAGCCCGTCGAAGACCCCGCCGAGCAGCCCGGGGCCCAGCCGCGCCGACAGCGGGGCCCCCGAGGACTCGGCCGGCGCGCCGGGCGCGAGTCCGGCGGTGTCCTCGTACGCCTGCACGGTGACCAGTCCGTCGTCGATCGCGACGACCTCGCCGGGGAGTCGGCGCGCGCCGAGCGCGACGATGTCGAAGATGGCGACTGCCGGCAGCTGCTCCACTTCGACGAGCGAGCCCGAGACTCGGACCACCCGGGCCGTCACGGCGCCCACACCCCGGAGACGGCGTCGCCGAGTGCTGTCAATTGCTGCTCGGCCAGGTCCGGGAGTGAATACACGACCCGACGGCCGGGCGCGGTGCCGACGACGCCGCCCTCCGGGTGGTCCTGAATATCGGCACCGGCTCCGAGCACGGCGCGGGCCTGTCGCGCCAACTGCGCGCGCAGCGCAGGGTACCCGGGGTCCCGCCGGAGCTCGGTGGCGGCGGCCCGGACCCTTGCCCGCAGTTCGTCGTACACCTCCCGTTGGGCGGCGAGCACGACGGCGCGGGCGTCCCGACGGGCCCGGGAGCGTTCCGCGGCCACGAGAAGGTCACCGTCGGTCTCCCCGTCCGCCCGCGCCTGCGCAAGCAGCGCCTCGGCCGCCCGATCGGCCTCCGCCACGGTCGCCGCGGCCTTCGCCGCTGCCGCCGCCCGGATCCGCTCGGCGTCACGCCGCGCCTGTGCCGCCAGTGCCCTGCGCACGGGGGCGAGGGCATCGGTCGCGGCGGTCTGCACCGTGGTCACGGCATCACCACAGCCAGGGGGCGCTCGCCGCGCAGGAGGTCCGGCGCCAGCGCCCGCGCGGCGGCCGCGGTGACCACCACCACCGCCACATCGTCGGGTATGGACTCCCATGCGGCGCGGACCGCGGCGTCGTCGGGGGCAGCGAGCACGAGCGCACCGGCGAGCGCGTAGCCCTGCACCGCCGGTGCGGCACCCAGGACCGCGACCCGGGCCACGTTGTCAGGCCTTCCCGATGAGGATGATCGCGACGATCAGCCCGTAGATCGCGATCCCCTCGGCCAGTCCGACGATCACCATCGCCCTGCCGAACAGTTCGGGTCGCTCGCTCATCGCGGCGAGCGCGGCCGCACCGGTATAGGCGACGGCGATCGCGGCCCCGATCGAGGATCCGGCCACGGCGATCGCGGCGCCGAGTAACGCGGCCCAGTTGGCGGCCGGCTGGGGAGCCTCCGCCAGCACCGTCGCCGCCGCCGGTGTCCCACTGGCGGCGACGATCACCGCGGCGACGGCGCCGAGCAGGACCGCAAGGTCGAAGGCGATGACCAGACCGAGCGCGACGCGGCCACCACGGCGCAGGATCAACAGGATCGCGGCGACGGCCACGAACAGGGCCGGCAGCGCGTACAACCAGATGGTCACGGGATCCTCCTCGACGGTTCGAGCGGAACATGCCACGGACGGAACGGACGTCCCTCCGTGACGAAGATCCGCGAGAACAGTTCGTAGTATTCGAGTCGCAGCGCCTGCACCCCGGCGACGAGGGCCTCGAGCGCGAACGCGAGTGCGTTGCCGACGCTGAATACGGCGACCGCGGCGACCATCCCGACACCTCCGAGCCGCCACAGGTTCGTCGTGCCGTCCCACACCACCATCCCGACCGCGGCGTGAGTGAGCCCGAACGCGGCCAGTCGGGCGAACGAGACGAGGTTGGCACCCAACCGGATCACCGCGTCGAACAGTTCGACGACGGTCTGCACGACACCGGCGGCACCGCCCTCAGCGGTGGCGAGGAATCCGACCGAGGCGAGCAGTAGTCCGAGCGCCACGACGACGCCCCCGGCGAGCAGCCACCCGCTGCCTGCGACGAGTCCGAGCACGACCATCCCGAGCCCCGCGAACACCGCGGCGCCGGCCAGCCCGGACGGAGCGCTCAGCGCGGCAGCCCATCCGCCCTCGCGCCAGCGATTGACGGTGCCGAGGACGTAGGCGCCCGCGAGGAGGACCGCCCCGACACCAAGAGCGACACCCAGCAGCGTGACCGGCTGTTCGAGCGGCGCGATCCACAGCACGGGCACCACTCCGGTGGGGCCGAAACATTCGCCGTACAACAACCCGAAGACCGCCGCCGCCGCGCCGGCCCCCGCCACGAACGGCCATACCCGGCCGTAGCGAGCCGTCCATGGGAGCCGTCCGGCGCGAAGCAGCAGACCTCCGATGACCAGGAGCGCGCCGTGGCCGACGTCGCCGAACATCATCCCGAACATGAACACGTAGGCGAGTCCGGCGGCCAGTGTCGGATCCAGGTCCGCGTACGGGACGGTGCCGTAGGTGTCGACGAGCGGTGCGAACGAGCGCCGCAGCGTCCCTCCGGTGGCGAGGGCCGTGGGCGGGTCGGTGCCGAGCGGTGTCAGGAGGAGGACCACGGCGCCGCCTTCCGGTTCCAGTTGCCGTGCCAGCCCGAGCACGTCGGATTCGCGCGCCCACCCGGCGAAAGCGGCAACACCACCGCGCACCACCGCCGCGGCGCCCACCACGTCCAGTTCCGACTCACCGGCGAGGAGATCGCGGCGCCCGGCCCGCTCCAGCGCGTCGCGATCGGGCGTCGTGAGCGACAGTCGCGGTGCGGTCGGCGTATCGCCCCCCGCGCGGAGAGCGTCTCTGCTCGCGGTCGGCGGTTCGGGCACATCGATCTCGACGATTCCCGCGTCCGCCGTCTGCACGAGGACCGGGCGGATACGGGCGACCGGCGCGACGAGCGCCACTCGCCGCATCCGGGCCGGAGCCGCGGCACTAGGCCACCACATCGAACGCCTCCACCGCCGAGTCGCCGACGACCTCGTGGCGCGCCGCGGATGCGAGTGCCGCGCGCGCACGCCAGGCGTCCGCCGCGAGAACCGCGACGGCCCCGACGACCGGCCCGCGCCCGAATCCCTGCTCACGCAGGAGCGCGAACCCGTCACGGTCGATGCGGCGCCACCATGCCGCCTCGCCTCGCCACACGTTCTCGGGGCGGTCCACCCGATCGAAAGCCCACCGGGTGTCGGCGGGTAGGTGTTCGACGGCGGCGGCTACCTGCGTCGACGTCGGGCCGACGACGTCGACGAATCCGGGCCCGATCACGGTCGCCGCGCGCCGGGCCAGCGCGGGTGGAAGGACTCGCCTGTCCGACCAGGCGATGCGCGCGAGCAGCAGCGCCGTGGCGGCACGCGCCCATCTGGCCGCTTCGGGGATCGGTCCCATCACCTGATCCGCCCAGTTCAGGCGGAGCCCGACTCCGACCTCCCATGCGGACGAACCGCCGGGATCGCCCCACGGAGTCGACCGCAACGCCTCGCGCAGGACGGGCGCGGCGTGGATGCCGACGATGCGGTGGCCGGCCGTCGCGAGCGCCCCGAGGCGGTACAGCGGATCGCCCACGCCGCGCCCGTCCTGCGCCAGTTGCTCGTCGATGTTCGCGATCTCGAACCCGCGGGCGAGGAGTCGGACGACGTCGACGCCGTCGTGGGGCAGCCAGCCCGCAAGCACCCGCAATTGCCACAGCAGTGTTGCGCTGACACCGTGTTGTGCCGCGGCGAGGGAATCGGCGGGATGGACGGCGTGTCCGTACGGTGTCTGCGACACCGCCCGGACTGCGTCGGATCGGGTCCCGGAGCGCGCCAGCTGACGTGCCGCGTCGGCGCCGATCCGTCGCTGCGCCAGTGCCCGCGCACGCACCGTGCCGGCAACCCACGAGGTGCTCACGACGGGCCGCCAATCGCGCCGCCCCGAATGTCGTCGACGACGCGCCGCACCAGATCGGGGATTCGTTCGCGGCCGCGTTCGCGCACCACGTCCGCTTCCCGGCGCGCGTCGGCGACGATGCGCTCCGCCTGCTGTGCCGACCCGCGGCCCACCTGGGCCGCGGCGGCGGAGCGTTCCGCCTCGGCGCGCAGTCGGGCGTCGGTGAGGCGATCGCGGGCCCGCTGCGCGGCCAGCTCCGTCGTGCGTTGCGCCTTCTGCTCGGCCTCGGCCCGGACGCGGTCGGCCTGCGCGTCGTCGTCCGCCACCAACGCGAGGATCGGGGCGAGCTCGGCGGACAGTTCGGACACGCGGTCCGCCGGGACACCGGTGGAGGCCGCGGCGCCGGGGGTTCCCGCGGGGCGGAACCGCCTGAGCAGATCTCGAGAGCGTGGCATCCGTCCTCCCCTGCACCTGGCGAAGACCTCGATCACGGGTCGTGACGCACGAGCTGATCTGACCAGCACACCCCAGACGCGGCCGCCCGAGTAGGGCCAACTGTCACCGAATGGACGATGCGCCGTCGGCGGCACCGGAGGCCGCATCCAGTGTGACGAGGACGGTCAGGCCACCGCCCGGCGTTGCCGTCGCAGTCGCGGTGCCGCCCATCGCTTCGACGAACCCGCGCGCGACCGACAACCCCAGCCCCAGCCCCGCCCCGGCCGCGTGCCGGCCGTCCTCGAGGCGCTGGAACGGGTCGAAGATGCGGCTCTCACTGCCCGGTGGGATGCCCGGACCCGCGTCGGCGACGGTGATGACGCCGAGCTCGCCCACCCGCGCGGCACCGACGCGGACCGGCCGACCACCGCTGTGGCGCAGCGCGTTCGCCAGCAGGTTCTCGAGGACGCGCCCGAGCAGCCCCGGGTCGGCACGAACCGAGACGGCGTCGACGTCGACGTTTACGCGGTCCGGGCCGATCCGGTCGCGTCCGTCGGCGGCCCGCGCGATCGACAGCAGAGCACCGTGCACTGATTCCTCGACGGCCACGCGGTGCATCGTCGGGCGCACCTCGCCGGCCGCGAGTCGCGACGAATCGATCAGGTCGTCCACCCGTTCGATCAGCCGATCGGTCGATTCCTCGGACGTCGCGAGCAATTCGTCGACATCGCGCGCGGTGAACTCGCCCGGTTCCCGACTGCGCAGACTGGACAGCGCGACCTTGATCGCGGCCAGCGGTGTCCGCAGGTCGTGGCTGATCCCGGCGAGCAGCGCCCGCCGCAGGTCGGCGGTGGTGGCGAGGGCACGGGCCTCGCCGGCGGCGTCGACGAGGTTCTGCTGCCGGTACAACGCGACCGCCTGATTGGCGACCGCGGTCAGGACGCGGCGGTCGTGGGCGCGCACACCGCGGCCCGACAACGCGAGCGCATATTCACCGTCGCCGACCTCGCACACGGTGCTCGCGGCGGCTGTCGTGCCGGGCGGATGCGCACCGACCGAGCAGACCGGACCGGCGCCGCGGCGCAGCACGCTGACCCCGTTCTGTCCGAACGTCTCGCGGACCCGCTCGAGCAGGGCCGGAAGGTCGGATCCCCGCAGCACCGAACCCGCGAACAGAGCGAGCAGTTCGGCTTCCTGAGAGGCGCGGCGGGCCTGGCGAGTTCGGAGGACCGCAACGTCCACCAGCGCGACGACCGCCAACGACATCAGGAAGACTGCACCGGCGAACAGCGCGATCGCGCCCGTGGTCTCGGCACGCAGTCCGCTCCGGGTCGCCAGCAGCGTGGACGCAGCGGTCAGTATCAGTACTGCGACCCCGCTCGAGACGACGAGCCACCTGGTTTCCGCCACGGAGAGCCGTGGCCCTCCCGCGGCCCCGGCGTGGGTGACGATGTGCACATCGATCTGTCCGGCTCCCCGGATCACCTCTTCTCCGACGCCTTCGTCGAGGATCCGGAAAAGGCGTGACCGCCGGGAGGATCCGATCACCAGCTCGGTCGCGTCTACCGAGCGTGCGAACTCGAGGAGCGCCTCGGCCACGTCGTTCCCGACGACGCTGTGCACACTCGCCCGTGAAGCGGACGCGAGACGTCGGATCTCGGCCATCGTGGCGGTGGATGCGCCGGCGGTCCCGTCCCCGCTGACGACGTGAACCACCATCAGCCGTGCGCTGGACCGGGCGGCGATGCGGGCGGCCCGGCGAACCAGCTTCACCGATTCCGGCCCGCCGGTCACGGCGACCACGACGCGCTCGCGGGTCTCCCAGATGTCGGTGACGCTCTCGTCGACGCGGTATTTGTCCAACGCCATGTCGACCTGATCGGCCAGCCACAGCAGGGCCAGCTCCCGTAACGCGGTGAGGTTCTCGGGCCGGAAGTAGTTGCTCAGCGCGGCATCGACCCGGTCCGCGGCATAGACCTTGCCCTGGGCGAGCCGGTGGCGCAGCTCCCCCGGCGTGACGTCGACCATCTCGACCTGGTCGGCGTCGCGGACGACGTCGTCGGGAACCGTCTCCCTCTGTGCGATGCCGGTGATGTGCTCGACCACGTCGTTGAGGCTCTCGAGATGCTGGACGTTGACGGTCGAGTAGACGTCGATTCCGGCTTCCAGAAGCTCGTCGACGTCCTGCCATCGCTTCTCGTGCCGGCTCCCGGGAAGATTCGTGTGGGCGAGCTCGTCGACCAGCGCGATGCGGGGGCGCCGGCCGAGCACGGCGTCGACGTCGAGTTCGTCGAAGGTGGCGCCGCGATAGGTCACCCGACGCGGGGGGACTGTTTCGAGCTCCTCGAGCAGTGCCGACGTCTCGGCGCGACCATATGTCTGGGCCACCCCGACGACGACGTCGACACCCTGCGCCGACTGCCGGTGCGCCTCCGCGAGCATCGCGCAGGTCTTGCCAACCCCCGGGGCGGCCCCCAGATAGATGTGCAGTGCCCCGCGCCGCGGCGGGGGTTCGGGGTGCGCGGAGCTCGTCATGGTCTCCGACGGCCTCCCATCCGGGTAAACCTCGCGGTAACTCCCATTCTGGCCCCGCTGTGCAGTACCCCGACGTTGAATCGAGGTGAAAGTCCCTCCGTGGGCCTGTCCACCGAGGGCTCGACGACCGGGGAGGCGGACATGGCGGTCGTGGTGTTCACCGCACTGACGGTGGTGATCTTTCTCCTGCTCACGGTGGTGCTGAGGGCGGTGGAGCGGCTGTGAACTTCGACAATGCCGTGGGACTGGTGACGGTCGTACTCATCGCCGTGTTTCTCGCTGCCGCGTTGTTCTTCCCGGAGCGATTCTGATGAGTTCCGCCGCGGCCGGTGCGCTGTTCGCGGGAACACTGCTGGTGGTGCTCGTGCTCGTCCATGTCCCGCTCGGGGACTACATGTTCCGGGTGTACTCGGGAACCTCGCATTCGCGGCTCGAACGCGTCGTGTACCGGTTGATCGGCGTCGAGCCGACGGCCGAGCACAGCTGGCCGGTGTACGCGCGCAGCGTTCTCGCCTTCTCTGCGGTCGGCATCGTGTTCCTGTTCGGGCTGCAACTGGTCCAGCAGCACCTGTGGCTGCACGTGCCCGCACCGGCGACGCCCATGACCTCGGACCTGGCCTGGAACACGGCGGTCAGCTTCGTCACCAACACCGACTGGCAGGCGTACGCGGGCGAGTCCACAATGAGCCCGCTCGTCCAGATGACCGGGCTCGCGGTGCAGAACTTCGTCTCCGCCGCGGTCGGGATGGGTGTCGGGATCGCGTTGGTGCGGGGTTTCGCGCGGACCCGTAGCGCCGTGATCGGGAACTTCTGGGTCGACCTGGTGCGGGGAACGGTCCGGATCCTGCTCCCCATCGCCTTCGTCGGCGCGGTGGTACTCGTGGTGGGTGGCGTCGTCCAGAACTTCGCCGTCCAGCGTTCGGTCGGCACCCTCACCGGCGGTACCCAGGTGCTACCGGGTGGTCCGGTCGCGAGTCAACAGTCCATCGAGATGCTGGGCACCAACGGCGGCGGCTACTTCAACGCGAATGCGGCCCATCCGTTCGAGAACCCGACGGCTTGGACCAGCTGGGTGCAGATCCTGCTGATGCTGCTCATCGCGTCGGCGCTGCCCCGCACCTTCGGCCGGATGGTGGGGAGCCGGAAGCAGGGATACGCGATCGCCGCGATCACGGCGATCCTCGCGGTCGTCAGCGTGACGTTGACGAACCTGCTGCAACTCCAGCACCACGGAACGGCCCCGACCGCGATCGGCGCGTCGATGGAGGGTGTGGAACAGCGCTTCGGGGTGGCGAATTCGGCCACCTTCGCCGCGACCGGGACGCTGACGTCGGCGGGGGCCACCAACTCGGCCCACGACTCGTACACCAGTCTCGGCGGCATGATGACGATGCTGAACATGCAACTCGGCGAGGTGGCACCGGGCGGTGCCGGTTCCGGCCTCTACGGCATTCTGATCCTTGCTGTCATCACCGTGTTCATCGCCGGACTGATGGTCGGGCGCACCCCGGAATACCTCGGGAAGAAGATCACCCCGCGTGAGATCAAACTTGCCGCCGCCTACTTCCTGGTCACCCCGCTGGTCATCCTCGTCGGCACGGCCGTCACGATGGCGCTGCCCGGGCCGCGGGAGCGGATGCTCAACACGGGCCCGCACGGGTTGTCGGAGGTTCTGTACGCGTTCACATCCGTCGCCAACAGCAACGGGTCGGCGTTCGCCGGGCTCGCCGCGAACACCCCGTGGTACAACACGGCCCTCGGCGTCGCGATGCTGCTCGGACGATTCCTGCCGATCATCTTCGTTCTCGCGCTCGCCGGCACGCTCGCCCGGCAGGGATCGGTTCCCGCCTCGGCCGGCACCCTGCCCACGCACCGCCCGCAGTTCGTCGCCCTCGTCACCGGGGTGACGCTGATCCTGGTCACCCTGACGTTCCTGCCCGCACTCGCGCTGGGCCCGCTGGCGGAGGGAATCCACCGATGAGCGCCCCCGGCCCGCCGCCGGCCCCTCCCGCGTCGCCGAAGTCCGGGGCGGCGGGCCGAACCACGAGCCTGCTCAACGCACGAACCATCGCCGCGGCAGCACCGGTCGCCGTCCGCAAGCTCGATCCGCGCCTGCTGTGGCGCAATCCCGTCATGTTCATCGTCGAGGTGGGTGCCGCGTGGAGCACGGTCCTCGCGGTCCTGAGCCCGTCCTGGTTCGCGTGGGCCGCGGTGTTCTGGCTGTGGATCACGGTCGTATTCGCGAATCTCGCGGAGTCCGTCGCCGAGGGACGTGGCAAGGCTCAGGCCGATGCCCTCCGTCAGGCTCGGACGGGCACCCGCGCACGACTGCTTCCCGACTGGGCCCCCGGGGGCACCGTAGTGAGCGAGACCGACGTCGCGGCGACGGATCTGCGGCAGGGCGACGTCGTGATCGTCGAAGCGGGACAGACCGTTCCGGGAGACGGCGACGTCGTGGAGGGCATCGCGTCGGTCGACGAGTCGGCGATCACCGGCGAGTCCGCGCCCGTCGTGCGGGAATCGGGGGGTGACCGCTCGTCGGTCACCGGCGGCACCCAGGTGTTGTCGGACCGGATCGTCGTCAGGATCACCCAGCAGCCGGGCGGCAGTTTCATCGACCGCATGATCGCGCTGGTCGAGGGCGCCAACCGGCAGAAGACGCCCAACGAGATCGCGCTCGGCATCCTCCTGGCGGCCCTGACCGTGATCTTCGTCTTCGCGGTGGCGACCCTGCAGCCCCTGGCGATCTACTCGAAGGCCGACAATCCCGGTGTTCCCGACACCGCGGCCCTGAACCAGTACGGGGTTGCCGGGATCGTCATGGTGTCGCTGATGGTGTGCCTGATCCCCACCACGATCGGGGCCCTGCTGTCGGCGATCGGGATCGCAGGAATGGACCGACTGGTGCAGCGCAACGTGCTGGCGATGTCCGGACGCGCGGTGGAGGCCGCCGGCGACGTGAACACGCTACTCCTCGACAAGACCGGCACCATCACGCTGGGCAATCGTCAGGCCTCCGAGTTCGTCGCGCTCGACGGGGTTTCCGCGCAGGACCTCGCCGACGCGGCCCAGTTGGCGAGCCTCGCCGACGAGACCCCGGAAGGTCGTTCGATCGTCGTCTACGCCAAGCAGGCCTACGATCTGCGCGAGCGGACGCCGGGCGAGCTCTCGCGTGCCACCTGGGTCGAGTTCAGCGCCACGACCCGGATGTCCGGCGTCGACCTGGACGACGGCGAGATGCTCCGCAAGGGGGCAACTGCAGCCCTCTCGAACTGGGTGGCCGGTCACGGCGGCCGGGTCCCCGATCAGCTCGCGCAGATCGCGGACCGCATCTCCGAAGAGGGCGGCACGCCCCTGGTGGTGGGTCGGGCCGACAGTCACGGTGCCGGTGTCCTCGGCGTGATCCACCTCAAGGACGTCGTCAAACGAGGAATGCGTGAGCGCTTCGAGGAAATGCGCCACATGGGAATCCGGACGGTGATGATCACCGGCGACAACCCGCTGACCGCGGAGGCTATCGCGAAGGAGGCGGGCGTCGACGACTTCCTGGCCGAGGCCACCCCGGAGGACAAATTCGCCCTGATCAAGCGGGAACAGGCAAACGGGAAACTGGTCGCGATGACCGGAGACGGTACCAACGACGCGCCGGCCCTCGCGCAGGCCGACGTCGGCGTCGCGATGAACACCGGCACCTCGGCGGCCAAGGAAGCCGGCAACATGGTGGATCTCGACTCCGATCCCACCAAGCTCATCGAGATCGTCGAGATCGGCAAGCAGCTGTTGATCACCCGCGGCGCGTTGACGACGTTTTCGATCGCCAACGACATCGCGAAGTACTTCGCGATCATCCCGGCCATGTTCGTGGTGCTCTTCCCCGGCCTCGCTCTGCTGAACGTCATGCGCCTGCACAGCCCGCAGTCCGCGATCCTCGCGGCGGTCATCTACAACGCACTCGTCATCGTCGCGCTGATCCCGCTGGCGCTGCGGGGCGTGCGGTACCGCCCGGCGACCGCGCAGAAGCTGCTCGGCCGCAACCTCTACATTTACGGGCTCGGCGGTGTCGTCGCGCCGTTCGTCGGGATCAAGCTGATCGATCTGATCCTGCAGTTCCTGCCGGGGATGTCCTGACATGCGCCGCGCCTGGCTCCGCCAGCACGTTGCCGCGCTGCGAGCGCTTCTGGTGCTGACCGTGATCACCGGCGTCGTCTACCCCGTCGCGGTGTGGGGGGTGGCCGCGGTGCCGTGGCTGCGCGACCGCGCCGACGGCGCGATCGTCACGGTCGACGGCACGCCGGTCGGTAGTGGACGAATCGGTCAGTCGTTCACCGGTTCCGACGGGAATCCGCTGCGCCGGTACTTCCAGAGCCGCCCGTCGGCCGCGGGAACCGGATTCGACACCCTCGCTTCCGGGGCGAGCAACCTCGGGCCGGAGAGCATCCGGGACACCCCGGCCCATCCCGACCTGTTGGCGCGCGGCGCGACCCCGACCGACGCCGGATTCGTGCCGAGCCTGCTCACCGCCGTGTGCACCCGCAGCCGCGGGGTCGGACAACTCGAGGGGGTGGACGGATCCCGGCCGTTCTGCACCGCCGGAGGCGTGGGTGCGGTGCTGTCGGTGATCGAGCCCCGGGACGCCGACGGCAATGTCCCCCGCCCGGAACGGGTGGTGAGCGTCAACGAGCCCTGCTCGACGGACCCAGCGGTCCCAGCCCGGACATTCCTGGACAGCTACGAGGGGGCCCCGGTGGAGTGCGCGCGCTTCGGCGACCGCGAAACTTACGACGCGGGCCGGATCGTCCCCGTTCGTGGCGGTGCACCGGCGCGGCCGGCGGTCCCCGCGGATGCGGTCACGGCGAGCGGCAGCGGTCTGGATCCGGACATCTCCACCGAGTATGCCGAGCTGCAGGTGCCGCGGGTAGCCGCCGCCCGCGGCGTCGGCGCGGACCTGATCCGTGCCGCCGTCGACGCCCACACCGACGGCCGCGGACTCGGCTTCCTGGGCGAGCCCACCGTGAACGTACTGAATCTCAACCTGGATCTGGACCGACGATTCCCGATGCCGCGCTGACCATCCCGACTGGACTACGGTCGGCGTGCACCGGTCCACCAGCGGTCTTCGGCGGCCTGCACCGCATCCGCGACCGGACCTGTCGTGTCGACCCCGACGGCCTCGGCCCACTCGTCCGCACGCCGCGCCATGGCATGCGCGATGGCGGGATCGGCCTCGGAGTCGTGGTCACCGCCGGCGGTCGCACGGTCGCGCAGTCGCGACTCGGTGACCGCCGGCGGGGCGACACATCGCAGCGCGACCAGGTCGGCGACGGCGTCCGACGCCATCGCCTCGGCCCGCCGGCGCAGCCGGGCGTCCGTCCACGACGCGTCGAGGACGACGGAGATGCCCCGTCCCAGGGCCTCGCGGGCCCGGTCGAGCATCGTCGCGTACACCCGGTCCGTCGCCTCCGCCGAGTACCGTCCGCCGCGGAATCCGGGTGCCGGGTCGCGGCCGCGTTCGTCGGCGAACAGTTCACGGCGGATCGCGTCGCTCGACAGCAGCAGCGCGCCCACCGATTCCGCCAGGCGCGCCGCGACCGTGGACTTACCGGACGCGGGCAGCCCTCCCACCAGGGCGAGGCGAACCGCCCCGCGGCGCAGGTGTTCCGCGGCCAGTGCGGTGTGGCGAAGTGCGTCCTGCGCGGACTCGGACCGGCCCTGCAGGTGCCGGACACAGTCGACCTTGGCCCGCATGAAGGCGCGGTAGGCGATGTAGTGGTGGCGCAGCGCGTCGGGCGCAGCATCGTCGGCCTGACCGGTGTACCGGTCCAGGAAACGGGTCGCCAGGTCGGCGCGGCCCTGGAATTCGAGATCCATCGCGAGGCAGGCGGCGTCGTCGAGGCCGTCGACGTACCGGAGTCGGTCGTCGAACTCGAGACAGTCCAGGACGCGTGGACCGTCGCGGAGGCAGAAGATGTCGTCCGCCAGCAGGTCGCCGTGGCCGTCGACGATCCGGGCTTGCGTGATGCGGTCCGCGAACAACTGCCCACGCCCGTCGAGGAACCTGTTCACGGTGCGCTCGAGCGCGTCCAGGCGGTCGTCGCAGACGACGTCCTGCGGCATCGTCCGAGTCTCGCGAAAGTTGTTGCGCCACCGCCGACGGACCGCCTCGATGGTCCCCTCGTGATCGACGTGCGGGCCGCGGTGCGCGCTCCGATGGAATCTTGCGATCAGGTCGGCGATCTCATCGACCCGATCCTGGACCGGCACCTCCGAACGCAGCAGGGCCGACAGCCGCGCCTTCTCGGGCATCCGGGTCATCACGACGAGGGGTTCGCCGTCGCGGCCGTCCGGGTCACGGAGTTCCGTCACGCCGAGATAGACGTCGGGCGCGAGACGACGGTTCAGTTCGACCTCCCGGGCGCACACCGCGACGCGGGCCGCGCGCGTGCTGAAGTCGAGGAAGTCGGTGCGTATCGGCTTCTTCGCCTTGTAGACGCGATCGCCGAGGAGGAACACGACGCCGGAATGGGTCTCGTGCAGGGCCGCGAACGGCTGCTCGGCGGAATCGTCCGCGGAACCTCCGGTGCGAGTGTCCAACGACGGTCAGCCGACCTCGCCGTGCTCGTCGTAGTGGCCCTCGTGTTCGGCGTGCCGGTGCCCGTCGTGGATGTAGTCGACGTGGTCGCCGTGCTGGACCTTCTCATGACCGCAATTGTCGCCGTGGACGTGGGGATGGTCGGACGGATCGTGCGGATGGTGTTCGGGACCGGTCATGACCCCTGCCTTTCGGTCGTCTCCGCGCTGTCGACTTCCACGGTAGTGGCGTCTCGGGTGCGGCGGTACAGATTCTCGATCTCCTCGCGCCGGCACACACGGGTACCCGCGGTGGTGAGCATCGCGGCGCCGGCCGCGATGCCGAGGCGGACGGCGTCGTGCAGGCACCAATTCCGGGCGAGACCGACGGTGATGCCGGCAACCATCGCGTCTCCGGCGCCGACCCCGCTGCGGAAACGGACCGGGAGCGCTGCGAATCGCTCGGCAGATTCGGCGGTGACCGCGATGGCGCCGCGCGCCCCCAGCGAGATCACCACCGCCTCGCATCGACCCTCCGTCACGAGTTCGCGTGCGGCCCGGACCTGGTCGGGTTCGTCGACCAGATCGCGACCGGCCAGTTCCCGGAGCTCGCGGATGCTCGGCTTCAGCAGGTACACCCCGGTGTCGATGTGGCGTAGCGGTTCGCCGGACGTGTCCACGATGCAGCGGGCGCCGAGATTGCGTGTCATTGCGACGACCCGCGCGTAGAAGTCCGGTGGGGCGCCCGGGGGCAGGCTCCCGCTGGCCACCACGAGCTGGGCGTCCCGGGCCACCTCCGCGACTAGGGCGAGGCAGCGTTCCTGGTCGGCCAGGCTCATGTGCGGGCCCGGCAGCACGAACCGGTACTGGTCCCCGGTGCTCAGTTCGTCGACAGTGAGACTCTCCCGGGTGGCGCCGTCGATGGGAACCCGACGGTTCCACACACCCTCGCGATCCAACAGCGCACCCAGGACCGTTCCGGTCGCCGAGCCGACCGGGAACACCGCGACCACGGACTCCCCCAACACGCGCGCGATCCGTGCGACGTTGATCCCTCCACCACCGGGGTCGTAGCGGGGCTCCGCGCAACGAATCTTGTCGGTCGGCCCCACGGCCCCGGCGCTCGTCGAGATATCGAGCGCCGGATTCATGGTCAGCGTGACGATCGCCGGCATCGCAGGCCGCCTCCCTCTGGCCCGGGCGATGGCCGCCCCCGCCTCCTGAGTCCGATCGTCATCGGCGCGGCCGACGCGGTCCAGGGCCGAACGGCCCTTTACTCCGGCCGAGTGAGCTGTCCCAATGGACGAGAGGGGGTGCCATGAACGCAGTCATCGATCGGCGCGCACTCGACGATCTGATCCGAGTGTTGCGCGGCGACGGTCGCCGAGTCGTGGGACCGACGGTCCGCGACAGCGCGATTGTGCTCGCCGAGCTCGAGTCGGGCACACAACTGCCCGACGGGTGGGGTGTGTTCACAGCCCCCGGCGAGTATCGGTTGCGCCGCCGCGACGACCAGGCCGTATTTGCGCACTCGTCGGGCCCGATGTCGTTCAAGCAGTACCTGCATCCCGCGCACCGGGTGCTGTGGTCGTGCGACGACGGCGAATTCTCGGCGCCGGTGGACCCGCCGCCGGCATATGTGTTCCTCGGTGTCCGCGGCTGCGACCTCGCCGCGATCCGGACGCTGCACCGGGTCCTGTCCGCGGAATCCGACAGTTACTCCGCCCGCGTGCTGAGGAATCTGATCGTGATCGCAGTCAACTGCACCGAGCCGGGCGGAGTGTGCTTCTGTGCCTCGATGGGCACCGGTCCCGACGTCGCCGCCGACTACGACCTCTCCCTGACCGAGCACGTGGACGACGACGGGCACTGGTTCCTCGTCGACGTCGGCACCGAGACCGGGCAGCAGTTGCTCGACCGGATCCCGCACCGCGCCGCGGCCGACGCCGAGACCGAGGACTGCCGCGCCGCGGTGACGGCGGCGGCCGGCGCGATGGGCCGGGAGATGCCCGACGTCGATCTGCGGGCGCTGCTGCGCGCCGCGCGCGACGAACCGGTGTGGGAGGAGGTCGCGGCCCGTTGCCTGACCTGCGGGAACTGCACCATGGTGTGCCCGACGTGTTTCTGCACCACCACCGAGGACGTCAGCGAACTCACCGGCGACCACACCGAGCGCCGGCAGCACTGGTCGTCGTGCTTCGAACTCGATTACTCGCACCTGCACGGCGGCAACGTCCGCACCAGCGGCGAGAGCCGCTACCGCCAGTGGATGACGCACAAACTGGGTACCTGGTTCGATCAGTTCGGCAGCTCGGGGTGCGTCGGCTGCGGCCGGTGCATCGACTGGTGTCCCGTCGGCATCGACATCACCGAGGAGGCGGCGCGGCTGACCGGTGCGTTGCCCGGAGCCGGGCAGTCGCCGTGACGACCGGTGCGGGTGCCTCCGCGTCGCGACTGCTGTTGCCGGGGCTGGACGAGGCGGGACGCGACCGGCTCGAGGCGCTGTCGACGCCGGCGCTGTGGCTGCCCGGCGAGTTCGTGTTCCGGGAAGGCGAGCCGGCCCGTCGATGCTGGCTGCTGCGGCGCGGAAGGGTGTCGTTGAGCACGTCGGTGCCCGGCCGGGGGGATGTCGTGATCGAGACGCTCGCCGCCGGGGACGTGCTGGGCTGGTCGTGGTTGCGGCCCCCGCGGGTGTGGGACTTCGGTGCCGTCGCGGCCGACACCACCGAGGCGTGGGAGGTCGACGCCGTGGCCCTGCGCGACGCGGCCGAGGCCGATCCGGCGTTCGGCTATGCGGTGTCGCAGGCGCTGTCCGCCGTCCTCCTCGACCGACTCCAGGCCACCCGCGCGCGCCTGTTGGATCTCTATGCGAACCCCGGTGGCTCGCCGTGACCGCGACGGTCGTGCCGACCGCGCACCGGGTGCTGCGGCGCACGGTGGAGACGCACGACTCGGTGACACTGGAACTGGGCCCGGTCCACGCGCCGCTGCCGGGCTTCCGGCCGGGCCAGTTCATGATGCTGTGTGCGCCGGGAGTCGGCGAGATCCCGATCTCGTCGTGCGGCGATCCGACCTCACGACACGGGGTCTCGGAGCACACGATCCGGCGTGTGGGCGCGGTCAGCGCGGCTCTGCACGACGCGGACGTCGGACGCATGATCGGGGTGCGAGGACCGTTCGGCACCGGTTGGAACCTCGCGGCGGCCACCGGACGGGACCTGCTGATCATCGCCGGCGGGGTCGGTTTCGCCGCGGTCCGGGCGCCCGTGCTCGCGGTCCGCGCCGACCGGGCCGCATACCGCGCGGTCACCGTCGTCGTCGGTGCCCGCAGCCCCGAGGAGATCCTCTATCGGGGCGAACTCGACGACTGGCGAGCGGCGGGCATCGACGTCCTCGTCACGGTCGACCAGCCGGCTCCCGGCTGGTCGGGGCCGATCGGGTTCGTCACCGAAGTTCTCGGACGCCTCGACCTCGACCCCGCCCGAACCCGGGCGATTCTGTGTGGACCGGAGGCGATGATGCGGTTCTCGGTGCGGGTCCTCCTGGGTAAGGGCGTCGCACCGGACGCCGTCGAGGTCTCGCTGGAACGCAACATGCAGTGCGGCATCGGGGTGTGTGGGCACTGCCAACTCGGCGAGCTGTTGCTGTGCCGCGACGGTCCCGTCGTCGACTACGCATCCGCCGCACCGCTCATGCATACCCGGGAGCTGTGATGAGTGCCCCGATACCCGCAACCCGGCCGTCTCTCGCGGTGTGGAAGTTCGCGTCCTGCGACGGTTGTCAACTCTCGTTGCTCGACTGCGAGGACGAACTGCTCGGCGTCGCCACGCAACTGCAGATCGCCCACTTCCTCGAGATGTCCAGCGCAGTGGTCGAGGGTCCGTACGACCTGTCGCTCGTGGAGGGTTCGGTCACCACCGCCACGGACGTGGACCGCATCCACGCGATCCGGGACAACTCCAAGCGGCTGGTCACGATCGGTGCCTGCGCGACCGCCGGCGGAGTGCAGGCGCTGCGGAACTTCGCGGATGTCGTCGAGTTCGCCGACGCGGTGTACGCGAGCCCGGAGTACATCGACACGCTCGCGACGTCGACACCGATCTCCGCCCATGTGCGGGTGGACTTCGAGCTGCGCGGTTGTCCCATCGACCGGCGACAACTGATCGAGGTGATCACCGCGTTCCTGGCGGGCCGGACCCCGAACGTCCCGAACACCAGCGTGTGCACCGAGTGCAAGCGTCGCGGCCTGACGTGTGTCATGGTCGCCGACGGAACCCCGTGCCTGGGGCCGGTCACCCATGCCGGGTGCGGTGCCCTGTGTCCCGCGCACGCCCGGGGCTGCTACGGCTGTTTCGGTCCCACTCCGAACCCCAACATCGCGTCACTGGCAGGCTGGCTGCGCCGGTGCGGCATGGACGATGCCGGCATCGGCCGCGTGTTCTCGACGTTCAACGTCGCGGACCCCGACTTCGACGAGGGCCGCCGGTATGGGCACTGACGGTTCCGGGACTCCCGACCCGCCCGGCCGCGACGCGGCGACAGTGCGCCGGCTGACGGTGCGGGCGCTGGCCCGGGTCGAGGGCGAGGGCCGCCTCGACGTGACGGTCCGCGGCGATACGGTCGAGGACGCGCGACTGGACATCTACGAGCCGCCGCGCTTCTTCGAGGCGTTCCTGCGGGGCCGGGACTTCCAGGAGCCGCCGGACATCACGTCCCGCATCTGCGGGATCTGCCCGGTCGCCTACCAGGTCAGTGCCTGCAACGCGCTCGAGCAGGCGTGCGGGGTGACCCCCGGACCGCGGCTGCTCGCGTTGCGCCGGCTGCTGTACTGCGGTGAGTGGATCGCCAGCCACACGCTGCACATCTACTTCCTGCACGCACCGGACTTTCTGGGCGTCCCGGATTCGATCGCACTGGCCCGGATCGACCGCGCGGCCGTCGAGCGCGGTCTGGCGCTCAAGAAGGCCGGGAACGCGATCCTCGAGACCATCGGCGGGCGACCCATCCACCCGGTGAACGTGCGCGTCGGCGGGTTCTATCGCGCACCGACCGTCGAGGAACTGGCGACCCTCACCGGGACCCTCCGGGCCGCCCTGGACGCCGCCGCGGAGACCGTCGAGTGGGTCGCGGGTTTCGACTTCCCGGACGTCGAACTGGATCCGGTGCTGGTGGCACTCCACGACGAACACCGGTACGCAATCGAGGACGGTGTGGTGCGCACCAGCGGTGGGGCACAGTTCCCCGCCGCCGAGTTCGATCGGCACGTCGTCGAGCGGCAGGTGCCGACCTCGACGGCCCTGCACGCGCGGCTCGACGGCGAGCGGTATCTGACCGGCCCTCTGGCGCGGTTCACCCTCAACTCCGACCACCTCTCTCCCCTGGCCCGGCGGGCGGCGACCGCGGCCGGGCTCGGTGACGAGTGTCGAAACCCCTACCGCAGCATCGTTGTTCGCGCGGTCGAGGTCCTGTACGCCCTCGAGGAGGCGCTGCGCCTGATCGAGGAGTACGAGCGTCCCGAGCCCGCGGTCGCGATGGAGGCTCGGCCCGGGGTGGGCCACGGCGTCAGCGAGGCGCCGCGTGGGCTGCTCTACCACCGTTACCGCATCGGCGACGACGCCCTGATCGACGACGCGGTCATCGTGCCGCCGACGGCGCAGAACCAGGATGCGATCGAGGCCGATCTCGTCGCGCGGATCGGTGAGCACCTCGACCTCGACGACGACGCACTGACCGGTCTGTGCGAGCGGACGATCCGCAATCACGATCCGTGCATCTCGTGTGCGACCCACTTCCTCGACCTTCGGATGACCCGGTCGTGAGGGCCACGGTGATCGGCATCGGCAACGAATTCCGCCGCGACGACGGGGTGGGTCCGGCGGTGGTGCGGGCTCTGAGCGGTCGCCTGGCTGCGGAGATCCCGGTGTGTATCCCCGCAGATACCGTGGATCTGGTCACCGCCTGGTCGGGCACCGACATCGCCATCGTCGTCGACCTGCTGCAGTGTGCGCGGCCCCGTCCTGGACGGGTGCGGCGAGTCGCCACCGACGGCTTCGCCGGCGCGGGCGAGGTCGGCGGGCACCGGGTGGACGTGGCCGCCGCACTCGCACTGTCCCGGGTATTGGGCACGGCGCCGCGCCGGTTGGTGACGTTCACCGTCGAGGGCACCGACGTCCGGTCGGGAGTGGGGCTGTCGACACCGGTGTGGCGCGCGGTCCCGCGGGTGGCCGCCGCGGTCGAGGCCGAGCTCGTCAGCGGAAGCGTTCCGCGGCCCGGGCCATCGCGACCAACCGGTCGGCGAGTTCGGTGAGTTCGGCATGGTCGGCGTCCTCGGCGACGGCGGTGGCGACGTCCTCCGCCGCGCACCGCAGCTCGAACATCCGATCGGAGAGGGCCGAGGACTCCTCGGCGGTGAGCACCAGGGCGTCGACCGGGATGGATGTGCCCTTGACCGCGATGCGCTGCTCGTAGGCACGCTGGCGGCACGATTGACGGCAGTACCGGCGGCGGCGCCCGATCCCGGCGGGAGCCACCTCGCGGCCGCACCACACGCACGATTCGGGTCTCCGGGAAGCTGCAGCCATGGACGCACACCTTACTGCGGGCTGACCCTCGTACAGGGCGACGTACCCGGTAACATGGGGCGGCCGCATCCACGTGAGTCTCGGGAACGTTCCGGGATTCCGGGACGTTGTAGAGGGTTGTGAACGCTCGGTGCGCCGCCCACGGCGAACTGGCGCGGCGGAAGAACGAGGAGAGGACACCCCCATGGCAGATCGCGTACTTCGAGGTAGCCGGCTCGGAGCGGTGAGCTACGAGACCGACCGCGACCACGACCTGGCGCCCCGTCGCATGGCTCGCTACCGGTGTGACAACGGCGAGGAGTTCGACGTCCCGTTCGCCGACGACGCCGAGATCCCCGGCACCTGGCTGTGCAAGAACGGTCTCGAGGGCACCCTCCTGGAGGGCACCGCCCCCGAGGCGAAGAAGGTCAAGCCCCCGCGTACCCACTGGGACATGCTGCTGGAGCGTCGCTCGGTCGAGGAGCTCGAGGAGCTGCTCAAGGAGCGTCTGGACCTGCTCAAGGCTAAGCGGCGCGGCGCATAGCCCGCTCGCTCGCACACGAACACTTCGGCGCCGCCACGGAACTCCGTGGCGGCGCCGCTGTCTGTCCCGGCCGGGTGGCCTCGATCGCGACCGCGCCCCGTGTTTCCCGACGGAAACGGGCAGTCAGCAGTTGCTGGGCGCAGGCTCCCCGCGGAACCGGGCGTCGAGGTAGTCCAGGGCGCGCGGCGCCCCGAGAACCGCGGTGGTGAGATGGTCGGGGCTCGGGAACAACTCCGACTCCACCGTCGCGCCGGCCCGGCAGTAGCGCTGCACGGTCGCGACGATCGAATCCACGGGGATCAGCGCATCGGTGGGGCTGTGCCATTCGTACAGCGGGGCCGTCGGCACGCCCGGATACCGTTCGATGCTGTTGTCGTCGAGCACCGCCTCCGCGGCCGGACTGGCGAGCAGGTCGGTCGTGCGGGAAATCTCTGCCGCACTGTGACCCGCGCCGGTGGCGAGGATGTCGTTGGTGCAGGCGTTGGCCAGCGCGTTGCGCATGGCGATCCCTTTGTCGTTCAGTTGCTCGCTGATGGGCAGCAGGTCGGGATACTCCCGTTCGAGTCCGATCGCGGCCGCGAGCGCCAGCCCGAACGCGGGGTGGGGCGCGGTGCCCAGCGCCTGCGCCATCTTGCCGATGTTCATCGGCGCACCACCGGAGGCCACGCCCACGATGTTCAGTTCGGGCGCGTAGGACGGGGCAAGGGCCGCCGCGAACGAGGTGGCCATGCCTCCGCCGGAGTATCCCGCCAGCGCGACGGGGCTCGCGGCCAGGCCCAGGTCGGGGACGCGCTGCACCGCGCGGATGCCGTCGAGGGTGATCTGTCCGCCCAGCCGCGCGGCGCCGTACGCGCTGGTGGGTCCCAGATGGTCGGGCAGGGCCACGGTCCATCCGCGGGCGAGCGCGACGTTCAGGGCTGGGGACTCGCGAATCATCAGGTTCGGGTCGTTGGTGTACAGCGCGCGCGACGGGGCGCACGTGGCACCGAGGGCGTTGATGATGTGCTGGAGCGACAGCAGCGGGCCGTTCTGCTGCCGGTTGTCGGGCACGAGAACCGTGGTGACGGCGGCGATCGGGTGGTTCTCGGAGTTCGTGGACCGGAACTTGAGCTGCCACACCGACGTGTTCGGGAACTGCGGCAGCGGCGGCATACGGCGGGTCGCGAGGACGTCCCCGGGTGCCGCGCCGGCCGCCGCGTCCTGCTGGCTGTAGAACGGATCGGGATCGGCGACCGGATAGATCGGTGACGCCGAGACCGCTGACGGCGCGAGGACCGTCGCGCACACGATCACAGCGGCCGTGACGAGCGCTCTCCCCACGCCGCCACGACTCGTGTCCGGCAGCAACCGCGACCACCGTGGCCGCGGCGCTCGCACCAGGAACAGCATCGACATACCCCCTCGAAGTCCTCGGATTTCTCCGTGGAATTGTGTGTTTTCACCGAATTACGCATTTGGATGAATATCGGAAAGTGCGCGGGTCGCGGATCTTTGACCGGTCGGCGACTCAGCTTATGTGACTCCTTCGAAGAATCCCTCGAATCCGGTGAACGACTTTGCGCGACCGGCGTATTCGAGGCCGGATACCGCACGATTGCGTGCGATGCAATCGAATCCGGACACATCGACACGGGTCGTGACCGCACTGTCACCGAACTGATCGCGACGCTCGCGGGACCTCCACCCGAATTGTGGCAAGGATTCGCCTCGCCTAGTCGCCCGTGACATCATGAAGGGAACGCACGCAGCTAGCGGATTCAGCTGACGCGATGGCTCGAAGAACTACCGCGCCGGTCCAGCAGACGTAAGGCGAGGTGGCGCATGGACGACACCAACGGCCCCGCGAGGGCCTGCACCTCAGAACCCCCCGTGGACGCGATCTCGGCCGAGCAGCCGGGGTTGGCTCGTCTGAGGGCGGAACTCGACGCGATCGACGATCGGCTACTCGAGGACATTCGAGCCCGCATCGACGTGTGTGTCCGGATAGCGGAGGTGAAGCGACATCAGGGAATCCCGATGATGCAGCCCGGTCGCGTGAACCTCGTGCAGTCACGCGCCGAGGAATTCGCTCGCGCGAACGGGTTGTCTCCCGATTTCCTCCGCAGCCTGTACGAATTGATGATCGGCGAGACGTGTCGCGTCGAGGACGTCGTCATCGGGTCCAACGGCGACACGAATCGTGCTACGGGCTGAT
Source organism: Rhodococcus sp. AG1013 (assembly GCF_003350365.1). Taxonomy (NCBI): domain Bacteria; kingdom Bacillati; phylum Actinomycetota; class Actinomycetes; order Mycobacteriales; family Nocardiaceae; genus Rhodococcus; species Rhodococcus sp. AG1013. The sequence continues at coordinate 81,972 of NZ_QQAT01000012.1, read as the reverse complement.
GGCGCCATGTCGACCCGCACACTCCTGATCGACAACTACGACTCGTTCACCTACAACCTCTACAGCCTGTTGTCGGAGGTGAACGGCGAACCGCCGTGTGTGGTGAAGAACGATGTGGACTGGGCGTCGGTGGACATCGGCACCTTCGACAACATCGTCATCTCCCCCGGTCCGGGACGCCCGGACCGCAAGCGGGACTTCGGTGTCAGCGCGCGGGCGATCGCGAATCGGGAGATTCCGGTGCTCGGGGTGTGCCTGGGCCACCAGGGCCTGTGCCACCTGTTCGGGAGCAACGTCGGGCTGGCGCCGGTCCCGATGCACGGTCGGCTGTCGCCGATCCGGCACAGCGGTGCCGGGATCTTCGCCGGCATCCCGTCGCCGTTCCAGGCCGTCCGCTACCACTCGCTCATCGTGGAGAGTCTGCCACCGGAACTCGAGCAGCACGCCTGGACGGACGAAGGCCTGATCATGGCGGCGAAGCACCGCCGACATCCCCTGTGGGGGGTGCAGTTCCATCCGGAGTCGATCTGCACGCAGTACGGGCGCGAACTGATGGGCAACTTCCGTGATCTGACACCGACGCACTCGGGCAGGTCGTCGACGCGGACCGCGTCCGTGTCCCCGCCGCCGCGCGCCGACTCCGGTGCAAGGTCCGGGGGCCCGTCGGAGGCGAAGCCCAGGTACGTCGTGCACACCCGGCGGGTGGATCGCGCTGTCGATCCGCAGGACGTCTACGGCCGATTGTTCGCGGACGGACCGAACAGCTTCTGGCTGGACGGCAGCGCCGCGATCGAGCCGGAGTCGAAATTCTCGGTCATGGGCGACTGCTCCGGTCCGCTCGCCGAGTACGTCACGTATCGAGTGGCCGAGACGACCGTCTGTGTCCACCGCAACGGTCGCCCCGTCGAATCGGTGCACCAACGCTTCTTCGACTACATCGACGAGCAGTTGCGGGAGCGAGCGGTGCCGGCGGTCCCGGACCTGCCGTTCGCGTTCGGCCTCGGATACGTCGGGTACCTCGGCTACGAGCTGAAGGCGGACGCCGGCAGCCAGTTGGTGCACACGTCGCCGACGGCCGACGCGGCCTTCGTCTTCGCCGACCGCGCGGTGGTGATCGACCATCTCGGCGGTCGCTGCTATCTGCTCGCCCTCAGCGAGGACCCCGACGATCCGCGAGTGGCGGAGTGGTTCGCGGCCACCGAGGCCGAGATCCGCGCACTGGACGAGGCCGTCGAGGCGCCTCCCCCGCATCCGCTCGTCAAACTCGAGGCCGACACCCAGCCGCGATTGCGGCACGACCGAGACGAGTACCTGGCGCTGGTCGGCCAGTGTCTCGACGAGATCCGGTCCGGTGAGTCGTACGAGGTGTGTCTGACCAACGCGGCGACGGTGGACCGGGTGATCGATCCGCTGCAGAGCTACGAGACGCTCCGCGAGATCAGTCCCACCCCGTACAGCGCGCTGCTCCAGTTCACGGGGGTGTCGGTGCTCAGCGCGTCGCCGGAGAGGTTCCTGCGCATCGGGGTGGACCGGGTCGTCGAATCCAAGCCGATCAAGGGCACCCGGCCCCGCCACGCGCGGCCCGAGTACGACGCGGCCCTGCGTAAGGACCTGCTCGACAGCGAGAAGGATCGTGCCGAGAACCTGATGATCGTCGACCTGGTCCGCAACGACCTGTCGCGGGTGTGCACTCCAGGATCGGTGCACGTCCCGAAACTGTTCGACGTCGAGACGTATGCCCCTGTCCACCAATTGGTCTCGACGGTCCGCGGGACACTCCGCGACGACGTGTCGACGGTGGACTGTGTGCGTGCCGCGTTCCCGGGCGGCTCGATGACCGGGGCCCCGAAACTGCGCACGATGGAGATCATCGACAAGCTCGAGGAGGGCCCCCGCGGCGTCTATTCCGGTGCCATCGGGTACTTCTCGATCAACGGGACGGCCGATTTCTCGATCGTCATCCGCACGATGGTCGCGACGGACGACCGGGTCACGTTCGGTGTGGGCGGCGCGATCGTGGCGTTGTCCGATCCGGAGGAGGAACTCGAGGAGACGATGGTCAAGGCCGTGACCATGCGGCGGTGCCTGTCGGTGACCTCGGACCCCGGAGACGCCGGAGACGCCGGGACCAGCGGCGGGGACCGATGACCGCGCGGGCGGACCCGGTGACCGCCCGGCTCGCGGTGGTGGGCGGCGCGGGTGCGGTCGGTTCGATGCTCGTGGAACTGCTGCGCCTCGATGGGGATGACGTCACGGTCGTCGACCAGGCCGACGGGATGGATGCGGTCGCACCCGACGCGGGGGTGCGCGCGGTCCTCGCCGAGGCCGACACGGTGGTGCTGGCGGTGCCCGAATCCGTCGCGATCGCAGCGGTGCCCACGCTGCACCGGATCCTGAGACCCGATGCGCTGCTGGTCGAGACGCTGTCGGTGAAGACCGGGATCCACGGCGCGCTGCAGGACGGGGCGCCGGGTCGACCGGCGGTGGGGATCAATCCGATGTTCGCGCCGGCGCTGGGGATGCCGGGGCGGCCGGTGGCCGCGGTGATCCACCAGTCGGCGCCGGCGGTGGACCGGTTCCTCGGCTCGGTCGTCGGCTGGGGTGCTCGCGTGGTCCGGGTCGGGGCCGACGAGCACGACCGGATCGCAGCGGCGACGCAGGCACTGACCCACGCGACCGTCCTGTCGTTCGGCCTGGCGTTGGCCGAGCTCGGCGTCGACCCGGGCGCGTCGGCCGCACTCGCTTCCCCGCCGCACACCACGTTGCTGGCGTTGCTGGCGCGCGTCGGGTCCGGCGTCCCCGAGGTCTACCACGACGTCCAGGCGGGCAACCCGGCCGCGGACCGGGCCCGGTCGGCGCTGGCGGCCTCGCTGTCCCGGTTGTCCGACGCGGTCGCGCACGGCGACGAGCGTGTCTTCGGCGACCTGATGGCGGAGGCCGTCGAGCCTCTCGGGGATCGGCTGGGTGACTATCGCCGGTTGTGCGCCGACCTCTTCGAGGGCCTGCACGCACCGCCGCACGGGGACGGGGGGACGCGGTGACCGACAACCCGTTCGGCGAGGAGGCCGCCGCGCACGAGCAGTTGCTGCGGCTGCCGTCGCTGCCGCCGTTCGATCCGTCCGACCCGATCGAGAGCGCGATCATCGACAGCCTCGCCGGTAGTTGGCCGCGTCGGGCGACGGTGAAGCGACCCGAACCGGACCTGGACGAACTGTTCGACCCGGCCAAGGCGGACTACCCGGAGACGTTGATCCCGTTCCACGACCACCACCGGTTCCTCGGGCTGGACGAGCCCACCCGCAACCGGATCCTCGCGTGGGCGTGGATCGCCTACAACAAGAACGTGATGGACGTCGAGCAGTACGTCGTCAATCCCGGGTTCCGGTTGCTGTCGCAGGACGCGTTCGGCACCGGACTGGGCGACACCCTCACCGTCGCGACGCTGCAGGCGATGGTCGACGAGCAGTACCACACGCTGATGCACCTCAACGCGAGCGCGCTGACCCGGCGGCGGCGCGGCTGGAACCTGACCGAGAGCCGACTGCCCTACGGTCCCACCGTCCGACGGCACCACGCGGCCGTCGCGGCGGCGGACACTCCCCGCGAGTCGGCACTGGTGAGCCTGGCGTTCACCACCGTCGCGGAGACCTCGATCAGCGCCTATCTGGGGCTGATGACCGACGACGACAACGTGCAACCGGTCAACCGGGCGACGGTGGTGCTGCACCGGCGGGACGAGTACTGCCACTCGTCGATCGCCGGGGAGCTGCTGAAGATCGTGTTCGAGCGCCTCGACGGCGACGACCGCAGGATGCTGCTGGCCGGGCTGGCCGACGGGCTCGAGGCGTTCCGTGCCAACGACTTCGCGACGTGGACCACTGTGATGGAGGCGGAGAACGTGCGGGGCGGGGCGGCGATGGTGGCCGACGCCGCCCACGAGGCCGACCGACAGCAACTGGTGCAGGACTGCAGCGCGATCCGGCGCCTGTGCGACGACCTCGGGGTGAGCGACGACGTCCCCTACGAGTGGTGACCACTCGTAGGGGACGTCCGCTCGATCACGGTGTCGCGTTGAGCCACTCGTAGAACGCCGGCTGCACGTTCGGATTGGCGCCGGTGATGCCGTTGTAGGCGCCGACGGCGGCACCGATCCCCGTGCCCACGATGCAGCCGGCGACGAAGTTCGGGAAGATCGACACGCAGCCGATCGCGAGGCCGACACCGGCGCCGATCGCCATGCCTGCGGGACCGCCTGTCTCCCACCCGATCGTGATCTCGCGAATAAGGTTGTCCTGCGCCGTCTGCTTGTCGACGACAGGCACAGCCAGCGGGACGGCAACGTCGCCGGGGGCGGCGGCGGGTGCCGCGTATGCGGTGCCGACTCCCGTCCCGAGTGCGACGACGACGAGACCCGATGCGACGGTGGCTTTCGTGGCCTTCGTGGCGTTCGAAAGATTCATGGCGCTCTCCAAACTGTGTGGACGGAAGGCGGTCCAGTGGGTTCGACGCTAGTCCCCGTACGCCTCCTCCGCTACGAATCGGCGGTGTTGGGGATGTATGCGAAGTTTGTTGTGGCAGGACCGATTTCAGTGCTCCACGAGGTAGTCCTCGAGCAGCGGGCCGATCTCGGCGAGCGCGGTCGGCTCGATCATCTGGTTGTGTTCGCAGTCGATCGTGAACTCGCGGATCCGGCCGGTGACCGCGGACTCCCAGACCTGCGGTGAATGCTCCGGCGCGTCGTGGTCGCTGCCGTCGCCGCGGCCGGCGGTGAAGAACAGCAGGTCCCCGTCGAACACCCCCGGCCGGTAGCGGTTCATGATCCGTGCCGACGTGGTGAAACCGTCGTTGATCCGCTTCAGATGGGCAGGCGTCAAACCCGTTTCCTGCCCGAGTGATTCGTTGAGCAGGTCGACGGCCTGCGCGTACGTGAGGTCGCGCACGTCGCTGTACGGCGTCAGGTCCAGCCCGAGGCCCTCGAGCAGTTCGATCACCGTCAGGTGCTCGGGTTCCTCCTCGTCCTCGGTCAGGTAGCTGTCCATGATCGCCAGCGTCGCGACTTCCTCTCCGGCGTGGCGGAGTTCGACGGCCATCGCGTGCGCGATCACGCCGCCGAGCGACCACCCGAGCAGGTGGTACGGGCCGTGCGGCTGCACGATGCGGATCTCCTCGACGTACCGGTGCGCGAGCTGCTGGACCGACTCGAAGTCCGGCCCCCCGCTCAGCAGCGGCAACTGCAGCCCGTACGCGGGCCGGTCCTTGGCCAGGTACTGCACCAGACCGGCGTATCCCCACGACAGCCCGATTCCCGGGTGGACGCAGAACAGTGGCGGGCGTTCCCCGCTGGGGCGCAGCGGAATCACCACGCCCAGCGCGTCGTCGACCGGCGACTCGCTGTGTCCGAGGTAGCCGACGGGCAGGTCGATCCGCTTCGCGAGCCCGGACGGTGTCGGGTCGAGGAACATCGTCTGCAGTGGGATCTGGCGGCCGAGCCGGGACTGCAGTTCGGACATGATGCGGGTCGCGATGATGGAGTTGCCGCCGAGATCGAAGAAGCTGTCGTCGATTCCGACGTGCTCGATGCCGAGGACCTCGGCGAACACCTCGGTGACGGCCCGCTCCGTCGCGGTGGTCGGCGGCCGGAACTCGGTGGTCAACGACGTGAATTCCGGGGCGGGCAGGGCCCGCCGGTCGAGCTTGCCCACCGGGGTCAGGGGAATCTCGTCCAGTACCACCACCGCGGACGGGACCATGTGCGCGGGCAGCTGCGCCGCGACGTGCGCGCGCAGTTCGCGCGATTCCACCGAATGCCCCTCGACGGGACGCACGTACGACGCGAGCAGGGTGTCGCCGGACGGCCCGGTGTGCCCGAGCGTCGCGGCGAACGTGACCGCCGGGTGCCGGGTGAGGACGGCGTCGATCTCGCCGAGTTCGATGCGGAAGCCGCGCACCTTGACCTGGAAGTCGGAGCGGCCGATGTACTCGATGGTGTGGTCGGGCCGCCACCGGACGACGTCGCCGGTGCGGTACATCCGGGTGCCGGGCTCACCGAAGGGGCTGGCGACGAACCGTTCGGCGGTGAGGCCGGGCCGGTTGTGATAGCCGCGCGCCAGTCCCGGGCCGGAGATGTACAGCTCGCCGGGCACCCCGATCGGGACCGGACGCAGGCGGCCGTCGAGGACGGCCTCGCGGAATCCGATCGCCGGGCCGCCGATGTTGACCACCTCGCCGGGCTGCATCGGTGCGCTGACGCTGGCCTGGATCGTGGTCTCGGTGGGACCGTAGCCGTTGAACATCCGGCGTCCGGGGGCCCACTTGGCGACCAGCTCCGGCGGGCAGGCTTCACCGGCGACGGCGAGGACCCGCAGCGATTCGAGACCCTCGTCCTCGATCGACGCGAGCGCGGTCGGGGTGATGAACCCGTGTGTGACGCCCTCGCGGGAGAGGAGTTCGGTCAGTTCGGTGCCGCCGTAGACGGTGGGCGGCACGATCACCAGGCGGGCGCCGGCACTGAACGCCATCATCATCTCGAACACCGAGGCGTCGAAGCTCGGCGAGGCGAGGTGCGAGACCCGCGACTGCGGGGTGACGGTGAACCGGTTCCGTTCCTCCGCGGTGAGGTTCGCGATCCCCAGGTGCGTGACGATGACGCCCTTGGGTAGCCCCGTCGACCCCGACGTGTAGATCAGGTACGCCGGATGGGCGAGGTGCAGCGGGGAGGTCCGGTCGTCGTCGGTGACCGGCGCCGCCGAGGCGGCCGCCATCTGCGCGTCGAGTTCGCCGTCGTCTACGACCAGCCACGGCACGGTGTCGGGCAGGCGTTCCCGCAGCGCCGACGTGGTCAGGCCGACCTTGCTGGCGGAGTCGGTGAGCATGTGCGCGATGCGTTCGGCCGGGTAGTTGGGATCGACCGGGACGAATGCGGCACCGGCCTTGGCGATCGCCCAGATCGACAGGATCTCCTCGGTCGAGCGGGGCATCCCGAGAGCCACGAAGGTCTCCGGGCCCACACCGCGACTGCTGAGCACCCGCGCCAGCCGGTTGGACTGCTCGTCGAGCTCGCGGTACGCGACGGTGCGGCCGAGGTAGGACAGCGCGACCGCGTCGGGGTCCACGGCGGCGGCACCGGACAGGAGTTCGGGCCACACGTGCGGCGAGACCGCGGTCTCCCCCGCCGCCGGCGCGAGCTCGTCGAGCTCCGCGGCATCGAGGATCTCGATGTCCCCGACCGGGCGGGTCGGATCGGCGGTAACGGCCTCGAGGACCCGTACGAAGCGTTCCGTGAACCCGCGGACGGTGTGCTCGTCGAACAGGTCGGTCGCGAAGTCGAGCGAGGCCTGGATCCCGGCGGGCGAGCCGTCTTCGGTGAAATCCTCCGCGAGAACGAGTTCGAGGTCCTCCTTGGCGACCTGGGCGTCGATGCCGACACCCTCGACGACGAGTCCGGGCAGCTCGAGCCGCGGCCGTTCGTTGTTCTGGAACTCGATGGAGACCTGGAACAGCGGCGAATAGGACGTGGACCGGGGCGGGTTGAGTTCCTCGACGAGGCGCTCGAACGGGACCTCCGCGTGTCCGAACGCGGCGAGGTCGGATTCGCGGATCTGCCGCAGGATGTGGTCGAACGATTCGCCGTGGCCGACCCGGGTGCGCAACACCAGGGTGTTGACGAACATGCCGACCAACTCGTCGAGCGCGACCTCGCCGCGGCCGGCGATGGGGGTGCCGATCGCGATGTCGTCGGTGTCGGCGAGCCGGGCGAGCAGCGTCGCCAGCGCCGCGTGCATCGCCATGAACATGCTCGCGCCGTGCCGGTGCGCGATCTCGGTGATCCGGGTGTGGAGTTCGGCGGGGACCTGGAACTCGATGCGCCCGCCGTGGAAGCTCTGCTGCACCGGCCGGGGGCGGTCGGTGGGCAGCTGGATGACGTCCGGCAGCCCGGCGAGTTCGCCGGTCCAGAACTCCAGCTGGCGGCGCAGCAGCGACTCGGGGTCGCTGTCCGAGCCGAGCAGTTCGTGCTGCCACAGCGTGAAGTCGGCGTACTGGACGGGCAGCGGCGTCCACTGCGGCACCGCACCGGCGGCGCGGGCGGTGTAGGCGGCCATCAGATCCCGGCCGAGCGGGGCCATCGAGTAGCCGTCGGCGCAGATGTGGTGGACGACGATCACCAACGCGTGGTCGGTCGGCCCGAGCCGCAACAGTTCCGCCCGCACCGGGGGCGCCACGGTGACGTCGAAACCGGCGGAGGCGAACGCGATGATCCGCTCGCGCAGCTCGGTCCCGTCGGACACCTCGATCGGGGTGAGATCGGTGAGCACCTCGCCGACCGGCACGACGCGCTGCGACGGGGCGCGGTCGACCACCGGGTAGGCGGTGCGGAGCGACTCGTGGCGTTCGAGGACGTCCCCCACCGCGGCGCGCAGCGCTTCGGCGTCGAGGTGTCCGCTCAGGTTGATCGCCATCGGAATGTTGTAGGCCGCCGACGCGGTGTCGAACTGGTTGATGAACCACATCCGCTGCTGGGCGAGCGAGAGCGGGATCCGGTCGGGCCGCTCGCGCCGGGTCAGTTCCGGGCGCCCGTACGCCGCGGTCGTCTCGCGTTCGCGCGAGATCCACTGCGCGAGGCCGTGGATGGTGGGCGCCTCGAACAGCGCGCGAACCGGGATGTCGGCGTCCAGGACGCCGCTGAGCCGGGCGGTGACCCGGGTCGCGATCAGCGAGTTGCCGCCCAGGTCGAAGAAGCTGTCCTCGATGCCGATCCGGTCGACTCCGAGGACCTCGGAGAAGATGTCGGACAGCGTGTACTCGAGCGGGTTGGTCGGCGCCCGGAACTCGCCGGTGGTGAACTCGAACTCCGGTTCGGGCAGCGCGGCGCGATCGAGCTTGCCGACGGGGGTGAGCGGGATCTCGTCGAGCACCGTGATCGAGGCCGGCACCATGTGCGACGGCAAGCGCGACGAGAGTCGGTCGGTCAGTGCGGACGTCACCACCGTCGCGTCGGCGCGGGGTACCACGTACGACACCAGCACCGTGTCACCGGCCGGTCCGGGCACCCCGAGGGTGACCGCGACGCTCACGGTGGGATCGGCCATCAGTTCGGTGTCGATCTCGCCGAGTTCGATGCGGAATCCGCGGACCTTGACCTGGAAGTCGGAGCGGCCGACGTATTCGATCGTGTGGTCCGGACGCCAGCGCACGATGTCGCCGGTGCGGTACATCCGGTCGCCCGGCTTGCCGAACGGGTTCGCGACGAAGCGTTCGGCGGACAGCCCGGGCCGACGGTGGTAGCCGCGGGCCAGCCCGAGGCCGGTGATGTACAGCTCGCCGGGGACGCCGACCGGGACCGGTTGCAGGCGTCCGTCGAGGACGAGTTCGCCGACACCGCGGATCGGCCCGCCGATCGTGATCGGATCGCCGGGGGTCATCGGCGCGCTGATGTTCGACATGATCGTCGTCTCGGTGGGGCCGTACGCGTTGTGCAGGTCCCGTCCGGGCGCCCACCGGGCGACCAGGTCCGGCGGGCAGGCCTCGCCGCCGAAGACGACGTGGGCGAAGTGGTCCAGGCCGGTGGGGTCGACCGTGCCGAGGGCCGCGGTGGTGATGAACGCGTGCGTGACACGCTCGGACGCGAGCAGGTGCGCGAGGTCGGCGCCGCCGAACACTGTGGGTTCGGCGATCACCATCGTCGCGCCCACCCCGAAGGCCTGCAGGTACTCGAACACCGCGCCGTCGAAGCTGGGGGTCGAGAAGTGCAGCGTCCGGGACTGCGCGGTCGCCCCGAGTCGTTCCTGCTGGTCGAGGGCGAAGTTGTCGAGTCCCTGATGGGTCACGACCACGCCCTTGGGCCGGCCCGTCGACCCGGAGGTGTAGACGACGTAGGCGGCGTGGTGCAGGCCGAGCGGGGCGGTGCGCTCGGCGGCGGTGACGGGTGCGTCGGAGTGCTGGTCGCACGCGGCCACGAACTCGGGATCCTCGAGCGTCAACCAGGTGACGGTGTCGGGCAACTCGTGCCGGTGCGCGGCGACGGTGAGCCCGAGCCCGGCCCCGGAGTCGGCCAGCATGTGCTCGATCCGTTCGAGCGGATAGTTCGGGTCGACCGGGACGAACGCGCCACCGGCCTTGGCGACCGCCCACACCGCGAGTACCGACTCGACGGACCGCGGAATACCGAGCGCCACATACGATTCCGGCCCGACGCCCTGGTCGATGAGGAACCGGGCGATGCGCGACGAACCCGTGTCGAGCTCTCGGTAGGTGACCTCGCGGCCGGAGAACGACAGCGCGATCGCGTCGGGGTCCAGGGCCGCGGCGTCGGCGAAGATCTCCGGCAGGGTCCGGGTGGACCCGCCGACGGCGCCGAGTACCGGTGCCAGCTCGCGCCGTTCGGGCTCGGTCAGCAGATCCAGCCGCGACAGCGGCTGGTCGGGGTCGGCGACGAGGCGGTCGAGCACCACCGCGACGCGGGTCGCGATCGACTCCACCGTGTCGCTGTCGAAGAACGCCGGGAAGTACTCGAACTTGAGGTTGAGGCTGCCGTTCACCGACGCGACCAGCGACAGCGGGTAGTGCGCGGCGTCGCGGCCGTCGATGCCGGTGACCCTCATGCCCGCGATGTCGGTGTCGGCGGTGAGCGCCTGCCGGTCCACGGGGTACGACTCGAACACCGTCAGCGTGTCGAACGTGGTGGCCGGCCCGGTGGCCTTCTGGATGTCGGCGAGACCGAGGTAGTGGTGGTCGAGCAGCGTGGCCTGCTCCCGCTGCACGCGGTCGAGGAGATCACCGAGCGTCTCCCCGGCGTCGAGGGTGACCCGGACGGGCAGCGTGTTGATGAACAGGCCGACCATGGACTCGATGCCGGGGATCTGCGGCGGCCGGCCCGAGACGGTGCCGCCGAACAGGACGTCGCTGCGCCCGGTCATCGCGCCCAGGACGATGCCCCACGCGACCTGGACGACGGTGTTCAGGGTCAGGCCCCGCTCCCGGACGAGGGAGCGCAGCGTGTCGGTCTGTGCCGGTGACAGCGCGAGTTCGAACTCCTCGGTGCCCGTCGTGGCCCCGCCGCCGGGGGCGGTCGGCGCCAGCAGGCTCGGCTCCTCGAGTCCGGCGAGCGCGCGCCGCCACGCGTCGGTCGATTCGGTGGTGTCCTGTCGCGCCATCCACGCGAGGTAGTCGCGGTACGGGTGCACGCGGGGCAGCGCCGAGGCGTCGCCGTCGGTGGCGTACAGCGTCAGCAGGTCCCGCAGCACCAGCGGCGTGGACCAGCCGTCGAGCAGGATGTGGTGGTTGGTGATGACCAGCCGGTGGTCCCCGTCACCCAGGTCGACCAGCGTCATCCGGATCGCCGGGGCCGTCGTCAGGTCGAACTTGGTGAGGCGGTCGGCGAGGGTGAGCTCGGCGAACCGGCGGGCGCGCGCCGCGGGGTCGAGCCGCGAGAGGTCCACCTCGGTCCAGGGCAGCTCCACCCGTTCCGGGATCACCTGGACCGTGCCGACGGCCTCCGCGGCCCGGTGATCGGGCTGGACGAAGGCAGCCCGCAGGTTCGGGTGCCGGTCCAGCAGCGCCTGTCCGGCCCGCCACAGCCGGTCGGTGTCGACCGTTCCGCCCAGTGAGAGGGTCAACTGGACGAGGTACGCGTCGACGGACTCGTCGGAGTACGCGGCGTGGAAGTGCAGGCCGGACTGCAGCGGCGACAGCGACCACACGTCGGCGAGGTTCGGGAAACGGCTCTCGAGTGCGTCGATGGACCCCTGGTCGAGCCGCACCAGATCCAGGTCCGACGGTGTCAGTCCGCCCGCACCCGGATGCTCGGCGTGCCGCGCCAGCGCGGACAGTGCCCGGACCCACAGGTCCGCCAGTTCGCCGACGTCGACCGACGCGAGGACACCGCGTGGGAACGCCCACGTCGCCCGCAGGCGCGGTCCGTCCGGTGTCTCGGTGACCACCGCATTGACGTCGAGGACGCTCGCGACGGGCAGCGACGCGTCGGGGGCGTCGTCGAGTTCGGTATCGCCCACCGGCAGCCACCCGACGTCACCGGCGCCGGCCGTGCCGCCGAGCCTGCCCAGGTAGTTGAAGCTGACCTGCGGAACCGGCAACGCGGCGAGCACGGGGGCGGTCTGCGGGTTGAGGTAGCGCAGCATGCCGAACCCGATGCCGTGATCCGGGATCGTGAGCAGCTGCTCCTTGACCGCCTTCATCGCCGCACCGGCGGCCGGGCCGGCCGCGAACGCGTCGTCGACATCGATGCCGCCGATATCGAGCCGGACCGGGAAGATCGTCGTGAACCAGCCGACGGTGCGGCCCAGGTCGGCGCCGGCCAGCACCTGATCCTCGCGGCCGTGTCCCTCGAGATTCACCAGTGCGGTGCCGGTGTCGTGGCCGCGGGTGCGGCGCCACCGGGTGAGCGCCATCGCGAGCGCCGCCAGCAGGCCGTCGTTGACGTTGCCGTGGTACGCGTTCGGCACGGTGGTCAGCAGCGCCTCGGTCACCGCGGCGGGCACCTCGACGGACACCTTGTCGACGGTCCCGGTGACATCGACGGACGGATCGAGCGGCCGCGCGCCGATCACCGGGTCGTCGGTGGACAGGGCGGACCGCCACAGCTCGAGCTCGCGGTCGCGGCCCGGGGAGCCGCCGACCGCGGCGTCGGCCAGCGCGTGCGCCCACCGCCGCAGGGAGGTACCGGTGGCCGGCAGGTCGGGGACCTCCCCGGCCGCGACGGCCGACCACGCGGCCGCCAGATCGGGCACGAGGATCCGCCACGAGACACCGTCGACGGCGAGATGGTGGACCACCAGCAGCAGCCGCCCGCCGCGCGGGCCGGCGTCGAACCAGACCGCCTGCAGCAGGACACCGGTCGCCGGATCGAGGCGGCCCGCCGCCCCGTCCAGTGCCGCGGCGGCCGCGGCGGTGAAGGCCGGGCCGGTCAGCTCGTCGACCGGCACCCGCGTGAGGAGGTCGGCGGCGGACACCGAGCCGACGGGCCGGACCTGCATGCTGGGCTCGCCGTGGTCGAGCGACTGCAGCAGCGCCCGCAGCATGTCGTGCCGGTCCACCACGGCCTGCAGGGTCCGCTCGAGCCGATCCCGGTCGACGGCGGCCGGCAGGGCCAGCAGCGCGGTCTGTGTGTACCGGCGGATGGCGTCGCCCGGCCCGCGGCCCAGCAGCCAGCGCATGATCGGGGTGAGCGGGAACTCGCCGACACCGCCGCCGGGCAGCTCCTCGAGGTGCACCGGTGTCTCGCCGCCGGCGGCGACCGACACGGCGGCAAGGCCGGCGACGGAGCGGTGTTCGAACACGTCCCGCGGCGAGAACGCGATTCCCGCGGCCTTGGCCCGCGAGACCAGCTGGATCGACATGATGCTGTCGCCGCCGAGCGCGAAGAACGAATCGTCCACGCCCACCGAATCGAGCCCGAGGACCTCGGCGAACAGGTCGGCGAGCACCCGTTCCGCCTCGGTCTGCGGGGCGCGGCCGATCGTGGTGCGGGCCCCGAAGTCCGGTTCCGGCAGGGCCTTGCGGTCGAGCTTGCCGTTCGCGGTGAGCGGGAGTTCGTCGAGCACCACGAGGGCGGCCGGCACCATGTACGAGGTCAGCTCGGCGCCGACCTGGTCGAGCACGTCCTGTGGGTCGAGATCGAATCCCTGTTCGCGGACCGTGTAGCCGACCAGCCGCGCGGCACCGTGATCGCCCTCGTGGACGGTCACCACCGCCTGCGCCACCCCCGGGTACCGCAGCAGCGCCGACTCGATCTCGCCGAGCTCGATGCGGAACCCGCGGATCTTGACCTGGAAGTCGCTGCGGCCCAGGTATTCGAGGCGGCCGTCGCGGTTCCAGCGGGCCAGGTCGCCGGTGCGGTACATGCGCTCGCCGGGCGCCCCGAACGGGTCGGCGACGAACCGCCCCGACGTGAGGGCGGCGCGGCCGAGGTAGCCGCGGGTGAGCTGGTCGCCGGCGACGTACATCTCGCCGGTCACCCCGGCCGGGACCGGGTGCAGGCGTTCGTCGAGGACCACCACCCGCAGGCCGGGGATCGCGCGTCCGATCACGCTCGCGTTCGCCTCCGCCGCGTAGTCGCGGTCGAGGTCGAGCCGGGTGACGTGCACGGTGGTCTCGGTGATGCCGTACATGTTGACCAGGCGCGGCGCGGTGTCCGGGTGCCGCGCGTACCACCGTCCGAGCTGGCCCAGATCCAGCGCCTCGCCGCCGAAGATGACGTAGCGCAATGCCAGTTCCGCAGTGTCCGTCAAGGTTTCGCCGGCCAGCCGGTCGGCCTCGGCGAGCTGGTAGAAGGCGGTCGGGGTCTGGTTGAGCACCGTCACCCGCTCGGCGCGCAGCAGGTCGAGGAACATCTCCGGCGAGCGCGCGGTGTAGAAGTCGACCACGACGAGGCGGCCACCGTGCAGCAGCGGCCCCCACAGCTCCCACACCGAGAAGTCGAACGCGTACGAGTGGAACATCGTCCACACGTCGGTCTCGTCGAACCCGAACGTCGCGGCGGTGTTCTCGAAGAGGGTCAGCACGTTGCGGTGGGTGACCTGCACCCCCTTGGGCCGCCCCGTCGATCCGGAGGTGTAGATGACGTACGCGACGTCGTCGGGGCGCAGCGGGACCCGGCGGTCGGCGTCGGTGACCGGACGGTCCGGCAGCGCAGCGAGCGCGTCGATCACCGCGGCGTCGTCGAGGCGCACCAGCGGCACGTCGGTGGGCGGGATCGCCTCGGCGTCGGCCTCGGTGGTCAACACGCACACCGGCGCGGAGTCCTCGAGCATGAACGCGAGCCGATCCGCCGGGTAGGTGACATCGATCGGCAGGTAGCCGGCCCCCGCCTTGATCACGGCGAGCAGCGCGACCACCAGATCCAGCGACCGCGGCAGCGCCACCGCCACGAGCGACTCGGGGGCCACCCCGAGCGCGACGAGGTGCCGGGCGAGGCGGTTGGCCCGCCCGTCGAGCTCGGCGTAGCTGAGGGTCAGCCCGTCGAAGGTGAGCGCCTCGGCGTCCGCGAACCGGGCCGTGGTCACCGCCAGCCGGTCGGCGAGCGTGGCCTCCGGCGCGCGGGACCCCGCGGCGTTCCAGTCCCGCAGCAGCACGGCGAGCTCGGCGTCGGTGGCGATGCCGACGTCGCCGGTCGGACGGCCCGGGTCGGCGGTCAGGGCCTCGACCAGGCCGACGAACCGCTCCGCCAGTTCGGCGACCGTGTCGGCGTCGAACAGATCCGTCGCGTACGTGAAGGCCGCGGTGATACCGGCCGGGACGCCCCGCTCGTCGTGGCGTTCGGCGAGCGTCAGCTGGAGGTCGAACTTGGCGACGGCGAGCTCCGCGTCCACCGGTTCGGCGGTCAGGCCGGGCAGCTCCAGGCGGGGCAGCTCGTTGTTCTGGAACTCGAGCATCACCTGGAACAGCGGCGAGTGCGCCGTCGACCGCTCGGGAGCCAGGACGTCGACGAGCCGCTCGAACGGCAGATCCGCGTGCCCGAACGCCGCCAGGTCGAACTCCTTGGTCCGGGCCAGCAGTTCCTCGAACCCGTCGGCGGGGGCGACACGGCTGCGCAGCACCAGCGTGCCCACGAACATGCCCACCAGGTTGTCGAGTTCGGCCTCGCCGCGGCCCGCAATCGGGGTGCCGATCGCGATGTCGTCGCTGCCGCTCAGCTTGGCGAGCAGCACCGCCAGCGCGGCGTGCGCGGCCATGAACATCGTCGCGCCGCCGCGGCGGGCGAGGTCGGCGAGCGAGCGGTGCACGTCGGCGGGAATCGCGAAGTGCACGCGGGCACCGTCGAAGCTCTGCTGCACCGGCCGGGGCCGGTCGGTGGGCAGGGTGATCGCCTCGGGCAGACCGGCCAGCGCGTCGGTCCAGAACGCCAGCTGGCGGTGGACCAGCGATTCCGGGTCGTCCTCCGAACCGAGCACCTCGCGCTGCCACAACGCGAAGTCCGCGTACTGCACCGGCAGCGGCGCCCACTGCGGCAGGTGCCCGCCGGTGCGGGCCATGTACGCGGTCATGACGTCACGAGCCAGCGGGGCCATCGAGAACCCGTCCGCGCAGATGTGATGCACCACGATCGCCAGCACGTGCTCGGTGGGGCCGAGCCGGAGCAGTTCGGCCCGCACCGGCACCGCCGCGGTGACGTCGAAGCCGCGGGAGATCAGCGCCGACACCCGTGCCGGCACCTCGTCCGGCGGAACGTCGATCACGGTCAGATCCGGGGCTGCCTCGGCGGCCGGGACGATCTGCTGCACCGGACCCCCGTCGCGGGACGGGAAGAACGTCCGCAGCGACTCGTGCCGGTCGAGGACGTCGCGGACCGCGACTCGCAGCGCGGCCGCGTCGAGGTCCCCGGACAGCCGCACCGCCAGCGGGATGTTGTAGGCGGCCGAGTCGGTGTCGAACTGGTTGATGAACCACATCCGCTGCTGCGCCAACGACAACGGCACCCGGTGCGGTCGCGCCATCGGCACCAGCGCCGGCCGGGAGGCCGCCGTCCCCTGGTTCCGCTCGATCCAGCGGGCGAGTTCGTGCGCGGTCGGCGCCTCGAACAACGAGCGCACCCCGACGTCCACGCCGAGTGCGGCGGCGAGCCGGGCGGTGACCCTGGTCGCGATCAGCGAGTTGCCGCCGAGCTCGAAGAAGCTGTCGTCGACACCGATCCGCTCCAGGCCGAGGACCTCGCCGAACACCTCGGTGACGGTCTGCTCGGTGGGGGTGGTCGGCGCCCGGAACGTCGTCGCGGCCGGCAGGAACTCGGGTTCCGGCAGCGCCGCGCGGTCGAGCTTGCCGATCGGGGTCAGCGGGAGCTCGTCGAGGACCATGATGCTCGACGGCACCATGTGGACGGGCAGTCGTGCCGCGGCGTAGTCCCGCAGCTCGCCGGGCTCGGGTCGCGCGTCCGCGTTGGGCAGCACGTATGTCACCAGCGCGGTGTCGCCGCCGGGTCCGGGCCGGCCGAGCGTGACCGCGAAGCGGATCGCCGGATGGTCGCCGAACGCGGTGTCGATGTCGCCGAGTTCGATGCGGAAGCCGCGCACCTTGACCTGGAAGTCGGAGCGACCGATGTACTCGACGGTGTGATCGGGTCGCACCCGCACCACGTCGCCGGTGCGGTACATGCGCTCGCCCGGCGCGCCGTGCGGGTTGGCGACGAACCGTTCCGCGGTCAGACCCGGCCGACGGTGGTAGCCGCGCGCCAGTCCGCACCCGGCGATGTACAGCTCGCCCGGCACGCCGACCGGGACCGGCCGCAGGCTCGGGTCGAGGACGAGTTCGGTCACACCCCGCAGCGGGGCGCCGATCGTGACGGTCTCCCCTGTCACCAGCGGTGCGCTGGCGTTCGCGATCACCGTCGTCTCGGTGGGTCCGTAGCCGTTGTAGAAGCGTCGACCGTGCGCCCAGCGGGCCACCAATTCCGGCGGGACCGCCTCGCCGCCGACCATGACCTCGACCAGCTCGTCGAGGTCTGAGGGCTCCACGGTGGCGGCGGCGGCGGTGGTGAGCCACGTATGCGTGACGTGCTGCTCGCGGATCAGCTCGGCGAGCTCGCTGCCGCCGTACACGGTGGTCGGTGCGATCACCATGGTCGCGCCCGCGCCGAACGCCAGCAGGTAGTCCAGGACCGCCGCGTCGAAGCTCGGTGTCGAGAAGTGCAGGGTCCGCGACGACGGCCGCGTCGCGAAGCGCGCCAGGTAGTCCTCGGACAGGTTGTCCAGACCCTCGTGCGAGAGGACGACGCCCTTCGGGATGCCGGTGGTGCCGGACGTGTAGATCACGTAGGCGGGATGGGCCAGTCGCAGTGGCACCGTCCGGTCCGCATCGGTGACCGGTGCCGCCGGTGTCGCAGCGCAGCGCGCGCCGAAGCCGGCGTCGTCGAGCACGTGCCACGGCACGGTGCCCGGTAGCCGGTCGCGGGACCCGGTCACCGTCAGACCGACGTCGGCGCCGGAATCGTCGAGCATGAAGGCGATGCGTTCGGACGGGTAGTTCGGGTCGACGGGGACGAACGCGGCGCCGGTCTTGGTGACCGCCCACACCGCGACGATCGACTCGATCGACCGTGGGATTCCCAGGGCGACGAACGATTCCGGCCCGATTCCCTCCTCGACCAGCAGGCGCGCCAGCCGGTTCGACCGTTCGTCGAGCTCGCGGTAGGACACCTCGGCGGCGCCGGAGACCAGCGCGACCGCGTCGGGGTCCGCGGCGGCGGCGTCGGTGAACAGGTCGGGCAGGGTCCGCACGGATCGCCCGGGACGCCCCCGCAGCGGCACCAGTTCGGCCCATTCCTCGTCGGAGAGCAACCGCAGCCGGGCCAGCGTGCACTGCGGATCCTCGGCGACGTCGGCGAGGATCCGGGCGACGCGGTCCGCGAGCGCCTGCGCGGTGGTGCGGTCGAACAGGTCCGGCAGGTATTCGAGCTTCATCCGCAGCCGGTCGTCGGCGTTCGCGACCAGCGTCAACGGGTAATGGGCGGCGTCGGTCCCCTCGTGGATGTGGACCAGCCGCAGGCCGGCGATGTCCGCGTCGGCGACCGCGGACCGGTCGACCGGGTACGACTCGAACACGGTGAGGGTGTCGAACGCGAGCGCCGGTCCGGCCGCGTTCTGGATCTCGGTCAACCCCACGTGGTGGTGGTCGAGCAGCCCGGCCTGCTCGGCCTGCACCCGGCGCAGCAACTCGCCCACGGACTCGCGCGGGTCGAGGCGCACCCGCACCGGGAGCGTGTTGATGAACAGGCCGATCATCGACTCGATGCCGGGGATGTGCGGCGGCCGGCCCGACACCGTGCCGCCGAAGACGACGTCGTCGCGGCCGGTGAGCGCGCCGAGCACGATCGCCCACGCGGCCTGCACCATCGTGTTGAGCGTGACACCCAGCTGGCGGCCGATCACGACGAGCCGGCCGGTGCCGGCCGCGTCCAGCGCCGTCTCCACCGCGTCCGGCATCGTGGACTGCTCGCGGGCGCGGTCGAGCGGTGCGAGCAGGGTCGGCTCCTCGATCCCGGTGAGGGCGTCCGTCCAGGCCCGCAGCGAGTGTGTGGAGTCCTGGGCGGCGATCCAGGCCAGGTAGTCGCGGTACGGATGCACCCGGGGCAGCGCGGAGGCGTCGCCGTCGGTGGCGTACAGCGTCAGCAACTCCTGCATCATCAGCGGCGTCGACCAGCCGTCGAGCAGGATGTGGTGGTTGGTGAGCACCAGCCGGTGCTCGTCGGGTCCGGTGCGCGCCAGCAGGAACCGGATCAGGGGCGCGGCGGCCATGTCGAACCGCTGCGCCCGGTCGGCGGCCAGCAGCCGGGACAGCTCCGTCGCCCGCACCGGCTCGTCGAGTTCGGAGAGATCCACCTCGGTCCACGGCAGCTCGGCGCCGTCGACGATCACCTGGACCGGCGTCCCGTCGGTGGAGTGCACGAACGCGGCCCGCAGGTTGGGGTGCCGGTCGAGCATCGCCTGACCCGCGCGCCGCAGGCGCTGCGGATCGGCGCCCCGCACGTCGAGCATCATCTGCACCATGTAGGCGTCGACGGACTGTTCCGCGATCTGCGCATGGAACAGCAGGCCGGACTGCAGCGGGGAGAGCGACCACACGTCGGCGAGTGCGGGGAAGCGCTGTTCGAGACGCTCGATCTCGACCTGGTCGAGCGCGACCAGATCCAGGTCGGACGGTGTCGCGCCGCCCGCGCCCGGCCGGGACACGTGCCGGGCGAGCGCGATCAGTGCCTCGGTCCACAGGTCCGCCAACTCCCCCACCTCGGCGGCCGTCAGCACACCGGCCGGGAACGCCCAGGTGGCCCGGATCCGGGAGCCGTCCCGGCCGTCGGTGGTGACGGCGTTGATGTCGAGGACCGACGCGACGGGCAGATCGGCGTCCTGCAGGATCCCCAGGTCGGCGTCGTCGGTCGGCACCCAGCCCGCGTCGCGTTGATCGTCGGGCACGCTCGCGGTGAGCCGGCCCAGATAGTTGAAGCTGACCTGGGGGGCGTGCAGGCCGCCGAGGTCCTGCTCACCGTCCGGATCGAGGTAGCGCAGCATCCCGTAGCCGATGCCGTGGTCCGGAACGGCGAGGAGCTGCTCCTTGACCGCCTTCACCGCGGCGCCGGCGCCACGGCCGCCGGTGAACGCGTCGTCGACGTCCACCCCGGTGAGGTCCAGCCGCACCGGGAACAGGGTGGTGAACCAGCCGACGGTCCGGCCCAGGTCGGCGCCCGGCAGCACGTGGTCCTCGCGCCCGTGCCCCTCGAGGGTGACCAGCGCGTCGTCGTTGTCGACCCCGCGACCGCGGCGCCACCGGACCAGCGCGAGCGCCAGCGCGGTCAGCAGGCCGTCGTTGACGCTGCCGCGGAACGCGTCCGGCACGGTCGTCAGCAGTGCCTCGGTGACGTCCGGGGACACCTCCACGGTGACACTCTCGACCGTCGCCGCGACATCGACCGCGGGGTCGAGAGGACGCGACCCCAGGACCGGGTCGGGGCCGGCGAGCATCCCCCGCCAGAGATCCAGCTCGCCGCGGCGCTCCGGTGCGGCATCGACGAGGCCGTGCGCCCACCGGCGCATCGACGTCCCCACCGGCGCGGGAGCCGGCTGCTCACCCGCGACGATCCGCGCCCACGCGATCGCCAGGTCCGGAACCAGGATCCGCCAGGCCACCCCGTCCACGACCAGGTGATGAACGACGACGAGCAGGCGTCCGCGGTCGGTGCGGGAGTCCAGCCACACCACCTGGACCATCTCACCGGCCGCGGGATCGAGCCGGTCCTCGGCGGCATCGAGTTCGGCGCGCACGATCTCCGCGAACGCGTCGGTGCCGGGGGTCGCCCCGTCGACGTCCACGCGGCGGATCAGCCCCTCCGCGTACACCGATCCCGGCGGCGGCACCGTCATGCGGTGCTCGCCGGGACGGGTGCGGGCGCGGAGCATGTCGTGCCGGTCCAGGACCGCCTGCAACGCGCCCGCGAGGCCGGCCTCGTCGAGTCCGTCGGGCGCGGTGAGCAACGCCGCCTGCGAGAACCGGTCGTGATGGCCGCCGCGGCCGAGTAACCAGTGCGCCACCGGCAGCAGCGGCACGTCACCGAGCCCGCCACCGTCGAGTTCGGTCAGCACCGTCTCGCCGGGGCCCGACTGGGCGACGGCGGCCAGCGCCGCGATCGTCTTGTGCTCGAAGACGTCCCGCGGTGAGAAGTGCAGGCCGAGCGCCTTCGCCCGCGAGACCAGCTGGATCGACATGATGCTGTCGCCGCCGAGCGCGAAGAACGAATCGTCCACGCCGACCGCGTCGAGACCCAGGACGTCCGCGAACAGCCCGGCCAGATCCTGCTCGCGTGGCGACCGCGGCGCCCGGCCGGTCGTGACGCGCGTCCCGAAGTCCGGCGCCGGCAGCGCCTTGCGGTCCACCTTGCCGGCCGGGCCCAGCGGCAGCCGGTCGAGCACGGTCACCGCGGACGGCACCATGTACGACGGCAGCAGCGTCCCGACGAACTCGGTGATCTCGCCGGCATCGAGTTCGGCGCCGGGTTCGGGCACGACGTAGCCCGCCAGCCGGCTCGCGGGACCGGCCCCGTCGACGGTGACGACGGCCGTCGCGACCCCGTCGTGGCGGCGCAGCGCGGACTCGATCTCGCCCAGCTCGATGCGGAACCCGCGGATCTTGACCTGGAAGTCGGTGCGGCCCAGATACTCGAGCTGCCCCGACCCGTTCCAGCGGACCAGGTCGCCGGTGCGGTACATCCGTTCGCCGGGCCCGCCGAACGGGTTCGCGACGAAGCGCTCGCCGGTGATGCCGGGGCGGTCGTGGTAGCCGCGGGCCAGCCCGGTCCCGAGCACGTACAGTTCGCCGGGCACCCCGCCGGGCACCGGGTGCAGGCGCGAGTCGAGCACCACCGCGCCGGCGCCCATCGGTGGCCGGCCGATCGTGACCGGCACCCCGACGGCGAGTGGTTCGCTGACGGCGGCGACGACGGTGGCCTCGGTGGGCCCGTACGCGTTGAACATCCGCCGCCCCGGCGCCCACTGCGCGACCAGTTCCGGCGGGCACGCCTCGCCGCCGGTGACCACGCATTCGATCCGGTCCAGCCCGGTCGGGTCCACCGACCCGAGTGCGGCCGGGGTCACGAACGCATGAGTCACGGCGCCGGCGCGCAGCACGTCCCGCAGTTCGTCACCGCCGAGCACCGTCGGCGGCGCGACCACCATCGTCGCGCCCGCCCCGATCGCCAGCAGCAGTTCCAGGATCGAGGCGTCGAAGCTCGGTGACGAGAAGTGCAGGGTCCGCGACGCCGGCGTCACCCCGAACCGGGTCCGTTCCTCGGCCGCGAAGTTCGCCAGGCCACGGTGCGAGACGACGACGCCCTTCGGGGTGCCGGTCGATCCGGACGTGTAGATCAGGTAGGCGGGATGGTCGAGGAGCAGCGGCCGGATCCGGTCCGCGTCGGTGATCGACCCGGCCGGCTGACGGCGCACCTCCTGCCGGACGTCCCTGTCGTCGAGCACGATCCAGTCGGTGGCCTGCGGCAGGGTGTCGCGGTGCGCGGTGGTGGTGAGGCCGACGGCGGCTCCGGAATCGGTGAGCATGTGCGCGATCCGGTCCGGCGGGTAGTTCGGGTCCACCGGCACGAACGCCGCCCCGGTCTTGGCCACCGCCCACGTCGCGGTCACCGACTCGAGCGACCGGGCCAGGGCGAGGGCCACCACCGATTCCGGGCCCACCCCGCGCTCGATCAGCAGCCGGGACAGTCGATCCGACCGGGAGTCCAGTTCGCGGTACGACAGCTCGCGCCCTTCGAACACCACCGCGGTGGACTCGGGATCGATGACGGTCGCGGCCGCCAACAGTTCGGGCAGGGTGCGGGCGGGCACGCCGGCGCCGCCGCTCACCGGGGCGAGGGCCGCCCGCTCGTCGCTGGTGAGCAGGTCGACGTCGCCGACCCGGGTGGTCGGATCGGCCGTGACCGCGCGCAGCACCGCCGTGAACCGTTCGGCGAGCCGGGCGACGGTCGCGGGATCGAAGAGATCGGTCGCGTACGTGAATCCGGCGGTGATCCCTTCCGGTTCCCCGGACTCGGCGAAATCCTCGGTCAGCGTGAGCTGCAGATCGAAGTTCGCGATCTCGGCCGCGGCGTCCACGGTCGTGACGGTCAGCCCGGGCAGTTCGAGTCGCGGCCGGTCGGTGTTGCGGAACTCGAGCATCACCTGGAACAGCGGCGTGTGCGCTGTGGAGCGTTCCGGGGCGAGCGCGTCGACCAGCCGCTCGAACGGCAGGTCGGCGTGGTGGAAGGCGTCGAGGTCGGAGTCGCGGACACCGGCGAGCAGCGCCGAGTAGGTGGCGTCGGGATCGAACCGGCTGCGCAGCACGAGGGTGTTGACGAACATGCCGACGAGGTCGTCGAGCGCCGCCTCCCCGCGACCGGCGATCGGGGTGCCGACCGCGACGTCGTCGGTGTCGCCCAGCCGGGCCAGCAGCGCGGCCAGGGCGGCGTGCACCGCCATGAACACCGTCGAATTGTGGCCGCGGGCGATCGCGACCAGGCGCCGGTGCGTGTCGTCGTCGATGCGGAAGTCGTGGACCGCGCCCCGCATCGAGCGTTCCGCGGGCCGCGGTCGGTCGGTCGGCAGCGCCAGCACCTCCGGGAGCCCGTCGAGGGTGCGGGCCCAGTAGTCGAGCTGGGTCGAGAGCAGGCTGTCGGGGTCGTCGGTGCTGCCGAGCACGCGGTGCTGCCACAGCGCGTAGTCGGCGTACTGCACTGGCAACGGCTCCCAACCCGGCATCTCCCCTACGGCGCGGGCCACGTAGGCGGTCATGAGATCCCGCGCGAGCGGGGCCATCGAGAAGCCGTCGGCGCAAATGTGGTGGACGACGATGACGAGCACATGGCTGTGCGGGGCCAGCCGCAACAGCAGCGACCGGACGGGCGGGGCGAGCGTGACGTCGAATCCGGTGCCCCCGAACTCCGCGATCCGCTCCGGCGCCTCGGTCTCGGACACCGTGACCGGCTCCAGGTCGGGGACGACGGCCGCGGTGGGCAGCACCACCTGGGTGGGCTCGCCGTCGACCATCGGGAACCGGGTGCGCAGCGATTCGTGCCGGTCCAGGACGTCGGCGATCGCGGCCCGCAACCCGTCCCGGTCGAGGTCGCCGTCGAGGCGCACCGGCAGCACGACGTTGTACGCCGGCGAGGTGGTGTCGAACTGGTTGATGAACCACATTCGCTTCTGCGCCAGCGACACCGGCACCGGGGTGGGCCGCTCCCCCGCCGACAGCGGTGGCCGGTCGGCGCCGCGGGTACCCGCGGACGCGATCCGCAGCGCCAGCGCGGACACGGTGGGGGCGTCGAAGACCTCGCGCACCCCGACCCGGGTGTCGAGGGCGGTGTTGACGCGCGCGACCAGCCGGGTCGCGGTGAGCGAGTTGCCGCCCAGGTCGAAGAAGCTGTCGTACACCCCGACCCGGGGCGCGCCGACCAGTTCGGCGAAGATCGACGCCAGGATCTCCTCGACCGGGGTGCGCGGCGCAACGAATTCGGTTTCCGCGGAATGGAACTCGGGGGCGGGCAGGGCGCCGCGGTCGAGCTTGCCGGTGGCACCGAGCGGGAACTCGTCGACGACGAGGATCTGGGCCGGCACCATGTACGCGGGCAGCGACTCGGCGACCGCGTCCCGGAGGGCGGCGGGGTCGACCGTCGCGTCCGGATCGGCGATGACGTAGCCGATGAGCGCCTCGCCGATGATCTCGTCGCGGCGCACCACGACGACGGCCTGCGCCACCCCCGGCTGCGCGAGCAGCGCCGACTCGACCTCGCCCAGTTCGATCCGCAGGCCGCGGAGCTTGACCTGGAAGTCGGTCCGGCCGAGGTAATCGAGTGAGTAGTCGAGTCGCCCCGATCTCTTCCAGCGCACCACGTCGCCGGTGCGGTACATCCGCGAGCCGGGCGGCCCGAACGGGTCGGCGACGAACCGCTCCGCGGTCAGGTCGGGGCGGCCGACGTACCCGCGGGCCAGCTGGACACCCGCGAGGTACAGCTCGCCGGGCACGCCCACCGGGACCGGATGTAGCCGCGAATCCAGCACGAACACCTGCGTGTTCCACACCGGCGCACCGATCGGCACGCTCACCCGATCGGCGTCGGTGTACTGCCGGTACGTGACGTCGACCGCCGCCTCGGTGGGGCCGTACAGGTTGTGCAGGTCGGCACCGGACGCGGCGGCGAACTCCGCGAATGCGGCCGCCGTCGCGGGCGGCAGCGCCTCGCCGCTGCAGAACACCATCCGCAGCGACCGGCACTGCGCCGGCCGGCCGCCGACGACGAACGCCGCGAGCATCGACGGCACGAAGTGCGCGACGGTGACCTGACGATCCTCGATCAGCTGGGACAGGTAGGCGGGATCGCGGTGCCCGTCGGGGATCGCGATCGCCAGGCTCGCGCCGGTCTGCAACGGCCAGAAGAACTCCCACACCGAGACGTCGAAGGTCGCGGGTGTCTTCTGCACCACCACGTCGGACGCGGTGAGCCGGTACTGCCCCTGCATCCACGACAGCCGGTTCACGATCGCGCGGTGGCTCACCGCCACACCCTTGGGTCGTCCGGTGGAGCCCGACGTGTAGATGACGTACGCGACGTCGTCCGGGCGCAGCGTGGCGCGGCGTTCCTCGGGGCGGATCGGGCTGTCGTCGCGGTCGCCGAGGTCGAGCCCGTCGATCTCCACGACGTCCACACCGGCGGGCATCCGCCCGCGGTCCCGTCGGGTGCCGAGCACGCACACCGGTTGCGAGCTGTCGAGCACGTACTCGGTGCGGGCGAAGGGATGGTCCGGGTCGAGCGGAACGTAGGCGCCGCCCGCCTCGACGACCGCGTACATCGCGACGAGCAGGTCGAACGAGCGCCGGATCGACAGGGCGACCCGGGTGTCCGGTCCCACCCCGCGCTCGATCAGTTCGCGGGCGAGCCGGTGCACGCGGGAGGCGAACTGCGCGTAGGTCAGTTCCTCGTCGCCGAACGTGAGCGCGACCGCGTGCGGGGTGCGGCGCACCTGCGCGTCGAACAGGCCCGCGAGGGTGCTCACGGGCACCGCGTGACCGGTGGCGTTCCATTCGCCGAGCACCAGTTCGCGTTCCCCGTCGACGAGGACGTCGATGTCGCCGACCCGGACCGCGGTGTCGACGGTGATCGACTCGAGGATCCGCACGAAGCGGTCCGCGAACCCTGCCACCGTCGACGGATCGAACAGATCGGTCGCGTACGACACCGTCGCGTCGATGCTGCCGGGCCGGCCCTCCTCGTCGGTGCTCTCGGTGAGGATCCACTGCATGTCGAACTTGGCTGTGCCGGTATGAACCTCGGAGACCTCGACCGCGAGACCGGGCAGTTCCAGTCGGTTCTGGTCGGCGTTGTCCGAGCCCTGCAGCACCAGCATCACCTGGAACAGCGGCGAGTACGCGCCCGACCGTGTCGGATCGAGCACCTCGACCAGTCGCTCGAACGGCACGTCGGTGTTGCCGAGGGCGGCCAGGTCGGTGGCGCGGGTGCGGGCCAGCAGATCGCTGAACGTGGACGCGGGCTCCACCTGGGTGCGCAGCACCAGCGTGCCGGCGAACATGCCGATCAGGTCGTCGAGTTCGGCCTCGCCGCGGCCCGACACCGGGGAGCCGATCGAGATGTCGGAGGTGCCGCTCGATCGGGCGAGCAGCACCGCGAGGGCGGCGTGCAGCACCATGAACAGGCTCGCCTCGTACTCGCCGGCCACGTCGAGCAGGCGGCGGTGCAGATGCGGCGCGATCGTGAAGTCGGCTTCGGCACCCCGCATCGACTGCTGCGGCGGCCGGGGCCGGTCGGTGGGCAACTCGAGCAGGTCGGGCGCACCGGCCAGTTCGCCACGCCAGTGGTCCAGTTGACGCGAGACCAGACTGTGCGGGTCGTCCTCCGCGCCCAGCAGGTCGCGCTGCCACAGCGAGTAGTCGGTGTACTGGACCGCGAGCGGCGACCATTCGGGCGGTGTGCCCGCGGCGCGGGCACCGTAGGCGACCATCACGTCCCGCGCCAGCGGCGCCATCGACAGCCCGTCCGCGGCGATGTGGTGCACCACGAGCGTCAGGACGTGCTCGGTCGGTCCGAGCCGCCACAGGTTCGCCCGCACCGGCGGCGCCGACGTCACGTCGAACGCCGCCGTCGCGGCGGCCGTCATCCGCTGCGGCAGTTCGTCCTCGGTCACGGTGACCGGTTCGAGGTCGGGTGCGACCTGCGCGGTCGGGCGCACCGACTGGACCGGGCCGTCCGGGGTGTTGGGGAACACCGTCCGCAACGCCTCGTGCCGCTCGAACACGTCCGTGAGCGCGGTGCGCAGGGCCCGGACGTCGAGATCACCCGTCATCTTCACCGCGATCGGAATGTTGTACGCCGCGGAGGTGGGGTCGAACTGGTTGACGAACCACATTCGCTGCTGCGCCGCCGAGACCGGCACCGGCCCGTCGTGGTCGCGTGGCACCAGCGGCGGCCGCGCCCCGTGGCCGGGGCCGGCGGCCTCGACGCGGGCGGCGAGTTCACCGACGGTGGGGGCCTCGAACAGATCGAGGACGCCCAGTTCGGTGCCGAGGGTCGCGTTGATGCGGGCCACGATGCGGGTCGCGGTGAGCGAGTTGCCGCCCAGGTCGAAGAAGCTGTCGGTGGTGCCGATCCGTTCGATGCCCAGCAGTTCGGAGAACACGCCGGCGATCTTCTTCTCGTCGAGCGTGCTCGGCGCCCGGAATTCGCCGGTGCCCGTGTCGAATCGGGGTTCCGGCAGGGCGCGCCGATCCAGCTTGCCCGCCGGGGTCAGCGGCAGCGACTCGAGCACGACGACGCTGGCGGGCACCATGTGCGGGGGCAGCACGTCCGCGACGTGGGTGATGACGTCGCCGCCGAGCCGATTGCCGGCACCGCCGGCGTGGAGGTCCTGGTTGCTGTCGGGCTGGACGTAGGCCACCAGGAGGGTGTCCCCGGCCGGCCCCACGAAACCGGTCGCGAGCGCGAACCCGACCTCGGGGTGCGAGCGCAGCGCGGCCTCCACCTCGCCGAGTTCGATGCGGTAGCCGCGGATCTTGATCTGGAAGTCGGTGCGGCCGAGATACTCGAGCGTGTACTCGCGTCCGCCCGATCGCTTCCAGCGCACCAGGTCGCCGGTCCGGTACATGCGGTCGCCGGCGGGGCCGAACGGGTTCGCGACGAAACGCTCGCCGGTGATACCGGGACGGTCGTGGTAGCCGCGGGCCAGCCCGTCGCCGTACACGTAGAGTTCGCCCGCCACGCCGACCGGCACCGGGCGCAGCCGGCCGTCGAGCACCAGCGCCCCGGTCCCGAGCGGTGGACTGCCGATCGTGACGTCGCGGCCCACCTCGAGCGGTGCGGACACGCTCGACACCACCGTTGCCTCGGTGGGGCCGTACGCGTTGAACATCCGGTGCCGGGGCGCCCACTGTTCGACCAGGTACGGCGGGCAGGCCTCACCGCCGGTCACGACGCACTCCAGATCGGTGAGCGCCACCGGATCGACCGACCCGAGCGCGGCGGGTGTCACGAACGCGTGGGTGACGTGCTCCTGCCGCAACAGCCGGGTCAGTTCGGCGCCACCGTAGATCGTCGGCGGCGCGATCACCATGGTCGCGCCCGCGCCGAACGCGAGCATCAGTTCCAGCACCGACGCGTCGAAGCTCGGTGACGAGAAGTGCAGGGTCCGCGACTCGTTCCGCACCCCGTACCGGACCCGTTCGTCCTCGGCAAAGTTCGCCAGGCCCCGATGGGTCACCGCGACGCCCTTCGGGGTGCCGGTCGATCCCGACGTGTAGATCAGATAGGCGGGATGGTCGATGCGGATGCCGGCGATCCGGTCGGCGTCGGTGACCGGATCGGTCGGCCACTGGCGCACCTGCTCGGCGAAGCCCGGCGCATCGAGCACCAGCGTCGCGACGGTGTCGGCGACCGCGTCGGTGTGCGCCGCGACCGTCAGCGCCAGGACCGCACCGGAGTCGGTGAGCATGTGCTCGATCCGGTCGGCCGGATAGTTCGGGTCCACGGGAACGAACGCCGCGCCGGTCTTCGCGACCGCCCACACCGACGTCACCGACTCGATCGACCGCGGCATCGACAGCGCCACCACCGTCTCGGGACCCACCCCTCGCGCGATCAGCATGCGCGCCAACCGGTTCGACTGCTCGCCGAGTTCGCGGTAGGTGACGTCCCGGCCCTCGTACGTCAGCGCGACCCGATCCGGGTCCCGGCGTGCGGCGCCGTCGAGCAGATCGGCCAGGGTGCGCGGTGTGACGCCGTCGCCTCCCCACACCCCGGACAGTGCCCGACGTTCGTCGTCGCCGAGCAGGTCGATGTCGGCGACAGTGGTGGACGGATCGTCGAGCACCGCGTCGAGCACCTGGACGAAACGCGACGCGAGCGCCTCGATGGTCTCGCGGTCGAACATGTCCGTCGCGTACGCGAACGAGGCGTCCATCCCGTCCTGCACGCGGTCGGCGCCGTCGGCATCGAATCGCTGCTCGACGGTCAGGCGCAGGTCGAGCGCGGACAGGTCGGGCCCCGCGTCCGCGCCCCGGACGAACAGATCGTCGAGCTCGAGGTGGGGGGTGCGTCCGTCGCGGAACTCGAGCATCACCTGGAACAGCGGCGAGTGCGCGTTCTCCCGGGTCCGGTCCAGCGCCTCCACCAGCTGCGCGAACGGGGTCTCGGCGTGCCGGAACGCAGCCAGGTCGGATCTGCACACGGCGGTGAGCAGTTCGTCGAACGTGATCCCCGGCGGCAGTGTGGTGCGCAGGGCGAGCGTGTTGACGAATACGCCGCCCGCGGCGCGGCCGGCGACCGGCGTCCCGATCGCGATGTCGTCCACATCGGCCAGACGCGACAGCAACACCGCCAGGGCCGCGTGCACGGCCACGAACACCGTGCACCCGCGCTCGGCGGCCAGCTCCGTCAGGGCCCGGTGGGCGTCCGGCGCGATCACGAAGTCCACCCGGTCGCCGTCCAGCGCGCGGCGCGACGGGCGTGGGCGATCGGACGGTAGCGACAGGATGTCGGGCAGCCCCGCCAGCTCGCGGGACCAGAACTCGAGCTGCGCCGCGGTCCGCAACAGCTGCGCCCCCACCGCCGAGCTCTCCGTATGGATGTCGGCGACGCGGGTCTCGGGGGCCGCGAGGACGAACTCGTCGATCAGCTCGAGGAACCGCCGGTGGTGGGTGCGCAGCGCATCCTCGGTGTAGCGCCCGGGGTTAGCCCGGAATTCGACGAATGTCCTTGTCGGGGTTCCACTCTGGACGAAGTTGATCAGCAGGTCCTCGACCGGTCCCGACGTGACGATGTGATACTCGCCGACGATCGGCCCCAGTGTCATCTGCTGGTGGAACAGCATCACGTTGACCATCGGGCCGGCCAGCCCTCGCGCGGTGCCGGTCAACCCTGCGTCGCGGCGGATGTCCTCGATGCTGCACCGCTGGTGCCGCAGCGCGCCCATCAACTCCAGTTGGATCCGTCCGACGACGTCGGCGACGGTGTCGTTGGGCAGCACCGTCGCCCGCAGCGGCGCGACGTTGACGAGCATGCCGCCCGACCGCTGCAACGGGGCGGTGGTCCGCGCCGACACCGGCATGTTGACCAGCACGTCCGTGCGGCCGGTCATCCGGCTCAGGTAGCACGCGAAGGCCGCGATCAGCACCGCCGCCGGGGTGGCCTCGAGGCGCCGGTCGGTGGTGTCGAGGGCCTCGATCACCGCCGCGGGCAGCGGGGCGCTCGCGACCCGGCTGACGGCCTCGACCGGCGCGTCGTGCTCGGCGAGGGAGGACCCGGACTCGATGCCGGCGATGTGGTCGGCCCAGTACTCGCGGTCGGCCTGGAATCGGCTCGACGCCCGGTACTTCTGGTCGATTGCGAGGAGTTCGCGAAGATCGAGGGCCCGATTGGGTTCGGGTTCACGATGTTCCACGGCCGCGGTGTAGAGCGCCGCGATGCGGTTCGCCATGGTCATGCCGCTGTAGCCGTCGAGGGCGACGTGGTGAATTCTCGTGTACCACAAATAGTCTCGGTCGCCGATCCGCAGGATCGTCATGTCGATGAGACGATCCCGGGTCAGGTCGATCGGGACCGAGTGGTCGTGGTCCATCCACTCACGGGCCGCGGCCATCGGGTCGGGATGCTCACGCAGGTCGATCCGGCCGATCGAGGTGTCGATGTCGGGATCGAGCAGTTGCCAGGGTTCGCCGTCGACGTCGACCAGGCGCAGGAACGGCGACTGGAACTCCTCCGCCACCACCACCGCGCACCGGCCGAGCAGGTCGAGGTCGAGGTCGCCGTGCAGCGCCACATACTGTGCGATGAAGATCGGAACGCTCGGCCGGAGTTGCTGGGCGAACCACATACTCCGCTGCACCGAGGACAGCGGAAAAGCCTCGGTGGGTAGATCCGGATGATCGGAACCGCGTGAGCCGGGTTCCCGAGATCCTGACAACGTCATTTACTCGCCCCCTGAGAGCAGAATGCCCCGGTTGCATCGGGACCACACCATATCAAGATCCTTTCGCCGCCCGGACGGTTTCCGGCCGCACGAAAGACCGACATATGGCCTGGTAGATAGGCGAAAATGCCCCTTCGGTCCGATTCGTCCGTGCGCCCCTGTCGGGGGTCGGATCGAGGGGCTCGCAGGCGCCTTTCGGGACGCCTAATCGAGCGACGAATCATGCTCCCGCGCGGCGAGCAGAGTGCCCGGCCGAAGGTCGGTCCAGTTGGTGTCGATGTAGTCGACACAGGCGCGGCGGGTGTCCTTCCCGTGCGCTACGGCCCAGCCGGCGGGAACATCCGCGAACGCGGGCCAGAGCGAATGCTGGTTGTCCTCGTTGACCAGCACCAGGAAGTTCGCATCGTGGTCGTCAAACGGGTTAGTCACCACTACACCTCTCGATCGTTCCGACGAAGAGTGATGCACACCATTATTTAGATCGAGCGACACACCGGGGCTGTTACACCATGCTAGTCCCAAAACGTGATAAGCCACCCGCGCGGCGAGGGCGCGGGTGGGCTCGGGTCGAGACGAAGAATCGGGATCAGATGGCGGTGGCGGCCTTCCACGCCGAGTGCATCGCGCCCTCGATGTAGTCGACCTCGCCGGCGTCACCGACGACGCGGACGTCGACGCCGTCGCGTGCCAGCACATCGGCCAGCGGCGCCGCCGCCGAGACCCCCGACGCCACCACGACCATGCTCGCCGGCACGGACAGCGTCTTGCCCCCGACCGTGAACTCGACCGACTTCTTGGTGATGCGCTCGACCGTCGCGTTGCGCTGGATGTTCACGCCCAGCTCCTTGGCGTGCTTGACCGCGGTCCAGCGGCGCGGCATCGCCATCGGGACGCCCAATTGCTGGCCCTCCTCGATCAGCGTCACCCGGCTACCACGCTCGGCGAGGAACTCCGCGAGCTCGAGACCGACGAGCGACCCGCCGATGACGACGACGTTCTTGCTCATCGGCAGGAACTTGAGGAACTTGCGGCTCAGGACGCGGATCTTCTCGGGGCTCTTGGTGATGCCGACGAGCCCACCGAGCCTGCCCGCGACCCGCAGGAACAGCGATTGGTCGGAGACGTCGCCGGTGCCGGTCATCAGGCCACGCAGGCTGTCACCGGTGTGCACGTGCGGCAGGTTGCCGCCGGGGACGCTCGGCCGCGCTCGCACCGCACCGGTCGCGACCACGACGGCGTCGGGCGCGAGGGCCTTGATGGTCGCGGCCGTGGCGTCGGTGTTCAGCCGGACGTCGACGCCCAGACGCCGGACCTCGTTGCTGAGCCAGTTCAGCAGGCGTTCGTTGTCGGGGGTGGTGAGGGTGGAGAACCACAGCGTTCCGCCGAGGCGGTCGGTCTTGTCCAGCAGCGTGACACGGTGACCACGCTCGGTGGCGACACGGGCGGTCTCCAGTCCACCCGGACCGGCACCGACCACCACGACATGCTTGCGGGTCGTGCTCGCCGGGAACGGCAGCAGTGTCTCGTTGCCGAGTGCCGGGTTCACCGCGCACAGCGGGGTGTCGTCCCAGAAGTTCTCCTGCACGCACACGTAGCAGTTGATGCAGGGACGGACCTGCTCGCTGCGGCCGGCCTCGAGCTTGTTGACCAGGCCGGGATCGGCCAGCAGCTGGCGGCCCATGGCGACGAAGTCGGTCCGGCCCTCGGAGATCATCTGCTCGCCGACCTCGGGCAGCATGCGACCGACGGTGATGACCGGGATCGACACCGCACGCTTCACGACCGCGGCGTTGTCGGTGTAGTAGCCGACCTTGTCGGGCAGCGGGCCGTCGGTGAAGTTCGCGAATGCGTTCAGTGCGGTGCCCGTGACGTGGATGGCGTCCGCGCCGGCCTTCTCGAACATGGCGGCCGCGCCGGCGGCCTCCTCGGGGGTCAGGCCCTCGGACTCGCCGTACTCCTGCCCCGCCAGACGGACGATGACCGCGAGGCTGTCGCCGACCTCGGCCTTGACCGCGCGGATCACCTCGCACGACAGCCGCGCCCGATTCTCCAGCGATCCGCCGTATTCGTCGGTGCGCTGGTTCGAGTAGCGGCTCAGGAAGCCGCCGAGCACATAGTTGTGGGCGCAGTGGATCTCGACCGCGTCGCCGCCGGCGGCCTTCACGCGGCCCGCCGCCTCCGCGAACATGCGGACCAGCCAGTCGAGATCGTCCTGGGTGGCCTCGTGGTAGGTGGCCTTCTTGCCCTCCTGGATGGCGGCCATCTTCCCGAGTTCCGCGGGGGTGCAGTCGGCCATCGCACTCATGTCACCGGGCGGCTTCGGAATGGACGGCACCAGCTGCGGGCGGCCGTCGAGGGTGTCGATCCGGGCGACCTTGCCGTGGTGCGTCATCTGCACGCACAGCTTGCTGCCCGCCTCGTGGATCGCGTCGGCGAGCGCCTTCAGGCCGGGGATGAACCGGTCCTCGGACAGGCCCGGCTCCTTGCGGCTGGTGCAGCCCGCCGGGTACGCGACGGCGCAGCAGCCCGTGATGATCAGACCGGTACCACCCTCGGCGCGGGCGGCGAAGTGGTCGATGTCGCCCTGGTGGATCTCGCCGTCCTCGCAGAGGTTCATGTCCATGGCGGGGAGAACGACCCGGTTCTCCAACGTGATGGGCCCGATCGTGCCGGGAGCGAGCAGGTGCGGGAACGTCTGGTTTCGGATCGTCACGAGCAGAAGGTATTTCGCGACGGCAACCTCTTGTGGCGGCTTCCCGCTCAGCGGGACTCGGTGGGGCTCCCCCGCCGGCCCCACGCTCGCGCCCGCACTACCGCCCGAGCAGTGCCTTCACCTGGCCGGCACGCTTGGCCAGCCCCCATCGGGTGACCTTGAGCAGCGCCTCCCGGACGATGTTGCCGCTCATCTTCGACTCGCCGATCTCCCGCTCGGTGAACGTGATCGGCACCTCGGTGACGGTGAACCCCTGGTTGATCGCCCGCCACGCGAGATCGACCTGGAAGCAGTAGCCGTGCGATTCGACGGCCGCCAGATCCAGCGCCTCGAGCACCTCGCGCCGGTACGCGCGGTAGCCACCGGTGATGTCCTGGATCCGCACGCCGAGCGCGAGGCGGGAGTAGATGTTGCCGCCGCGGGAGAGCCATTCGCGGTGCTTGGGCCAGTTCACGACGGTCCCGCCGGGCACGTACCGCGACCCGAGCACGAGGTCGGCGCCCGCGTCCACCTGGTCGAGCAGCCGGTGCAACTGCTCGGGTGCGTGACTGCCGTCGGCGTCCATCTCGACCAGCACCGTGTAGTCGCGCTCCAGGCCCCATCGGAAGCCGGCGATGTACGCGGCACCGAGGCCGTTCTTCTCGGTGCGGTGCATCACGTGGATGCGGCGGGCGTCGTCGGCCGCGGCGAGCTCGTCGGCGAGACCGCCGGTGCCGTCCGGGCTGCCGTCGTCGACGACGAGGACGTCGGTCGCCGGCAGCGCGGCGTGCAGCCGGCCGACGATCAGCGGCAGGTTCTCGCGTTCGTTATACGTCGGAATGATCACCAGGGTCCGTGCGCTCGGTCGCGCGTTGCCCCCGTTCGGCGTCCCCGCTGACATCGAGATCCTCCCTGCCGGCCGAGGCCGGTGCCTTCTGTGTGTCCTGTACGTCGCAGTCGGTCTGCGTCGTCTTGCCGGCCGATCCGTCGCCCCGCCGGCTGCGCACGGCAGCGAACACGAGGGCGGCGGCGGCACCGAGACACAGGAGAACCTCCGGAATCGGGCCGAGCCGAGTTGCCAGCGTAGTACCGGTACGTAGTGAGACCTCCGACACCAGGGCCGCGGGCACGAAAAGGGCCGATTCCTGCCCCACCGAACCGTCCGCCCCGATGATCGCGCTGACCCCGCTGGTCGCGGAGACCACCACGTCGCGCCGGTGCTCGACGGCGCGCACCCGCGACATCGCCAACTGCTGGTAAGTCATCTCGGTGTCG
This sequence comes from Rhodococcus sp. AG1013, assembly GCF_003350365.1. NCBI lineage: Bacteria > Bacillati > Actinomycetota > Actinomycetes > Mycobacteriales > Nocardiaceae > Rhodococcus > Rhodococcus sp. AG1013. The sequence goes on along the minus strand of NZ_QQAT01000012.1, from coordinate 46,551 downwards.
CCGAACGTGGCGTTGTTGGTCGGCACCGCGATCAGCTCCGCGCCGTTGCGGACCGATTCGGTGAGTGCCCGGTCGAACGCGACCTCGTAGCAGGTCGCGACACCGACCTCGATGCCGTCGGCGGTGACGACGCCGTTGCCGTGACCGGGGACGAAATTGCCGGCCTGGTCGGCGTACGACGAGAACAGCCGGAAGAAGTCCCGGTACGGCAGGTACTCCCCGAACGGTTGGATGATCCGCTTGTCGTGACGCTCGCCGGGCCCCTGCGCGCCGTCCCACACGATCACGGAGTTGGTGGTGGTGCCGTCGGCGTTGACGAGGACGGCTCCGACCAGGATCGGGGCGCCGACCGCCTCCGACGCGGCGGTGATCTCCTCGGCGGCGTCCGCGTTGCGGAGCGGGTCGATGTCCGACGCGTTCTCGGGCCAGATCACCAGGTCGGGCTGCGGCGCGCGGCCGGCGGCTACGTCGTCGGCGAGTTGGAAGGTGCGGCGGACATGGTTGTCGAGGACCGCGCGACGCTGCGCGTTGAACTCCAGGCCGAGCCGGGGCACGCTGCCCTGGATCGCTGCCACGGTGATGGTGCGGTCCCCGTCGCTGTCCGCGTGCACGTACGGCACGGCCGCGAGGGCGACCGCCGACGCGGACACGGCGACCACGAGCGGTCCCGCGAATGCCCGGAGGCTGCGGTTGCGGGCGGCCACGAGTGCCACCGCCGCGAGGCCGGTGCCGGTGAGCGCGACGCCGAAACTGAGCAGCGGCGCCCCGCCCAGCGCGGCCAGGGGCAGCAGCCAGCCGTCGGGCTGACCGAACGCGAGCTTGCCCCACGGGAATCCGCCGAACGGCACCGACGAGCGCAGCCATTCGGTGAGACTCCACACCGCCGCGACCGCCAGTGCGACCACCCACACCGGCGCGCGCAGCCGGTGGACGAGCACGGTGCCGAGCCCGAACAGCCCGATGAACACCGACTCCGCGGCGGACAGCGCCAGCCAGGGCAGCGGTCCCACGTACTCGCCGATCCACGGCAGCAACGGCACCAGGAACCCGAGCCCGGCGAGGTAGCCGTAGCCGAATCCGGCGCGCAGTGTGCGCCCCCCGCGGCCGTAGCCGGTGAGGACCGCCACCAGCAGCGCGACTCCGACCGGGGCCAGGAACCACAGTGGGCGCGGCGGAAAGCTCGCGAACAGCAGCAGGCCGGACACGACCGCGAGCACGCAGTCGCGCAGTGTCGCGGTCAGGGCGCTCCGGTCACGCCCCATGGACGGTGACCCCGCGGTGCACCGAGCGCACGCACACGGGGGTGCGTGCGCCGTCCTCGAGCCGCGGCAGCGCCGGCACGCGCGAGCGCGGATCGGTCGACCAGCGCTGCACCGAGTCCTTGGGCGCCGAGACGACGAGTTCGTCGGCGTCCCACACCACGTACGACGCCGGCGCGCCCGGGGTGAGCGTGCCGGCCATGCCGTCGCGGACGCCGCCGGCCCGCCACGCGCCCCGCGTCGCCGCGGAGAAGGCCGCGCGCGGCGACACCCCGCTGCCCGGCGTGCGGTGGTGGACCGCCGCCCGGAGCATCGCCCACGGATCGACAGGGGTCACCGGGGCATCCGAGCCGAACGCCAGCGACATCCCGGTCGAGGCGATGGGCGCGAACGGGTTCATCCGCAGCGCGCGCTCGGCGCCGAGCCGCTGCGCGTACATGCCGTCGGCGCCGCCCCAGAGGGCGTCGAACATCGGCTGCATGCTGGCGATCACACCCCACCCACCCAACAGGGCCGCCTGCTCGGGGGCGACCATCTCGAGGTGCTCGAGGCGATGTCCGCGGGCGGCGAGCGCGGGCCCGCCCAGTTCGGTGGCGACGTTCTCGAACGCCGCGACCGCGGTGGCGACGGCACCGTCCCCGATCACGTGGAAGCCGGCCTGGATGCCGGCGAGCGTGCAGGCCCGGACGTGCGCGGCCACCGCGTCGACGTCGAGATAGCTGTTGCCCCGCGGGTTCGTCGTGTGGCCCGCGCAGTCGTGGTACGGCTCGAGCAGGGCCGCGGTGCGGGAACCCAGCGCGCCGTCGATGAACAGGTCGCCGCCGAGCGCGTGCGCGCCGGTGCGAGCGAGCAGGTCGGCCGCGGCCTCGGGGGAATCGACCGCCTCGCCCCAGTAGCCGCGCACCTCCACCCCGTGCGACAGCGCGAGCAGTTCCCGGAAGTCGTCGAGACCACCGACGTCGGGGCCGCCGCACTCGTGGACGGCGACGACGCCCTGCGCCGCGAAGTGGTCGAGCGCCGCGACGCGCGCGGCTACCCGCTGCGCCGCGGTGAGCAGGGTGCGGGCCCGGGCGCGGACCAGGTGGTGCGCATCGCCGCTGACGGCGGCGTCGGGGGTGAAGCCGGCGGCCGACGCGAGGTCGGGCACCGCGGCGCACAACGCGGTCGAACACAGCGCGGAGTGCGCGTCGATCCGGGTGAGATACACCGACCGGCCCGGGGCGGCGGCGTCGAGTTCGGCGGTCGTGGGCGCGGCGTCGGCCCAGCGGCTGTCGTCCCAGCCGTGTCCCCAGATCACCGCGCCGTCGTGCGTCTGCGCGAACCGGCGCACCAGGTCGAGGCATTCGGCCTTGCTGCGGGCCCCGCCGAGATCGAGGCCCGTCAGCTGCAGACCGAGGGCGGTGACGTGGACGTGGGTGTCGACGAATCCGGGGGTGACGAAGGCGCCGTCGAGTTCGATCACTTCGGCGTCGGGATGCAGGGCGCGGCCCGGACGGTCCTCGCCGATCCAGACGACGATGCCGTCGGTGACCGCCATCGCGGTCGCGTCGGGGGCGCTGGGACTGTAGATGCGGCCGTCGACCAACAGTTGGGTACTCACGGGCATCCAGTCTGCCTGTTACGGCAGCGCGCGGGGCCCCTGGGTCGGGGTGTCGGGGTACACGTCCGGGTACACGTCGACCACTTCGCCGTCGATCACCGTTCCCCCACCACTTCCGCGGCCTCCCCGGGCGCGGGACGCGAACTCGACGCCCGCCAGTGTCACGTTGGCCCGCTTGCCCGCCAGCAGGACCGCCGCCGGTCGCAGTGCCCACCGCGTCGGCGGCAGCAGCATCAGCAGGCCGAGGACCGACGTCACCAGTCCCGGCACGAACATCAGCACCGAACCGGCGGCGACCATCGCGCCGTCGGCGACCGCGCCGGTCGGGGATGCCTCGCCGCGGGTCGCCCGGCGGAAACCGTCCATCACCACGCGCCACTGCGACCTGACCAGCACCATGCCCACCGCGGATCCGGCGATCAGCAACAGCACCGTCCACAGCACGCCGATCGTGCTGCCGACCCAGATCAGGACACCGACCTCCACCAGGGCGTAGAGGAGGAACAGGGGCGCGATCATGGTGGATCCTCTCGGTGGGTCGCCCGCCGGGTGTGTGGCGGGATGCTCTGCCTGCTCAACGATCGGGGGCACCGAAATGCTCCCACGCGCCCGGATTCGATCCCGTAACGGTCTAACCCTAAAGTTGACGTAGAGACTTCTCGCGTGGTCGAGTACCGGTATCGATCGGCTGGGAGGGCCGGTCCCCAGGGAGGAGTTCACATGTCTCGTCGCTTCGGCCGCAGCACCACCACACGCCGATTGTTGACCCGCCTGTCCGTCGCGGTCGCGGGTGCGGCCGCGAGTGCGGTCGTGTTCTCGGGCGTCGCGACCGCGGCCCCGGTGGCACCCGCGCCCCCGCCGCTGCAGGGCCTGCTCGAGCAGTTCACCAAGAACGCTCCCCAGGCATCCGATTTCCTCGGTGGCCTGCTCGGCACGCCCGGGGTCACCGAGCTCATCGAAGGCGCGACCGGCCAGGAGGTCGGCGCCACCACGGCGAAGGACTTCATGTTCCCGGCGCCCACGTTCGGATGCGGGGTCGCGGGGAATCCGATGACGGTGACCGTCGCGAGCGCGCAGGCCGGGCCGAACTTCCCGCTGCCGCCGTGGATCGAGCGCGGCAACCTGCGCTTCCAGGCGGTGCCGGCACATCTCGCCATTCCCAAGGAATCGGGTCTGCAGGTGGCGTGGTTCAACGTGACGACGCTCGAGGGTGGGGTCGTGCCGCTCGACGACACGCTCCTGAACGTGCCGACGCTGTCGAAGACGGTGGAGACGGGCGAGGGCACGGTCCTCGCGGCGCTGTTCGGTCAGGTGAAGTACGACTCCGGCACCACCTGCACCGCACTCGGCACCGTCGGGCAGTTCACGGCGTAGCCCGGACGGATCGATCGTGAAGGGTCTCCGGCGGTCGCCGTCGGAGACCCTTCACGATCGGTGAAGCGGATCTCACGAGGTGCGACCGTTCGCGATCTCCTCGATCGAGTCGCACCGAATCGATCCGGCGGCCGCGGTCCAGACCGGATCGCGATCGATACTGGTGGCCAGGCCGTTGATCGTGAACGTCAGGGCCGTGTGGTCCTCGCCGGCCGCGACCCGCAGGCCCTCGCCGGTGGTGCCGCCGAGTCGGTAGTGCTCGCCGTCCGGGCCGGAGAAGGCGATCGACACCGCGTTCGTCCGCTCGTCGCCGTCCCCGAACAGGATGTTCAGACTCGCCTGGATCGAGAAGTCCTGGCCCGGCGACTCGCCGCCACCGTCGTAGTCGGTGAAGTCGCTGGTGGTCACCTCGTACCCCCAGCTCTCGCCGCCCGCCAGCGGGTCCGTGTAGTGGTGGCAGGCCGTGAATCCGTTCTGCGGCAACGACACCCGGCCGGTCCACGACACGCCCAGCTCCAGCCACGAGTCCTCCGCCGCGCCGACGTCCGGTAGGTGAAGGGCGCGGCCACCCTCGGCAGGGGTGAACCTGTCAGCGGCCGTTGGCTGTTCGTCGTTCACTGTGCACCCGAGCAGGGCACCGATCGCCACGGCCGCCGGCAACAACGACGCTCCCCAGCGCCTCTCCCCCATCATGCCCGCCACCCTAGCCGCGGGTGCGAGCACAAGGCGTCGTGCCGTGCGGATCGAACGGATGTATCGCTCCATGAATGACGAAGACGAGGGGATTGCCCGCTCCTCGCCACTCTCGACATACCGCGCACCCGGGGCCTTGCGGCAAGACCCCGGTAGTGCTGCAGAATCTCCGGCCGAGGCCAGAACCTGTGGAAATCAGGGACACGCGGTGCCGGTGTGCGCACCTCCGGCCCACGCGGAGCAGCTGGCCGAAATGCAACCTTCTCGAACGGGGGTCTCGATGATCGACGTGATCGTTGCCGGCGGCGGACCGACCGGCCTGATGCTCGCCGCCGAGTTGCGGCTGCACGGGGTGCACGTGCTCGTACTGGAGAAGGAGACGAAGCCCACCGAAGTGGTCCGCTCCCTCGGCCTGCACGCGCGCAGCATCGAGGTGATGGACCAGCGTGGTCTCCTCGACAGGTTCCTCGCGCACGGACGGCGGCACCCGGTCAACGGCTTCTTCGCCGGCATTCCCAAGCCGCAACCCGAACGGCTCGACACCGCGCACCCGTACGTCCTCGGCATCCCGCAGCCTGTGACCGACCGTCTCCTGGCCGAGCATGCCGCCGAACTCGGAGTCGAGATCCGGCGCGGCTGCGAACTGGTAGGGCTGAGTCAGGACGACCACTCGGTGACCGCCCTGCTGGCCGACGGCACCCGGTTGCATTCGAACTACCTCGTCGGCTGCGACGGCGGCCGCAGCACGGTGCGCAAACTGCTCGGCATCGGCTTTCCCGGCGAGCCGAGCCGGGTGGAGACGCTGCTCGGGGAGGTAGCTCTGACGGCATCGACCGCGACCCTCGACGCCGTGATGGCCCAGGTCCGCAAGACCCAGTTGCGGTTCGGCGCCATGCCCCTCGGGGACGGGATGTACCGCGTCATCGTTCCCGCGGCGGGAGTGGCCGAGGACCGCACGGTCCCGCCCACCCTGGATGAGCTGAAGCAGCAACTGCGCGCCATCGCCGGCACCGACTTCGGTGTGCACTCACCGCGTTGGCTGTCCCGCTTCGGCGACGCGACCCGGCTGGCCGAGCGCTACCGGACCGGACGGGTGGTGCTGGCCGGCGACGCGGCGCACATCCACCCACCGAGCGGCGGGCAGGGACTCAACCTGGGCATCCAGGACGCGTTCAACCTGGGCTGGAAACTGGCTGCCGAGGTGGGGGGCTGGGCGCCGGAGGGGCTTCTGGACAGCTATCACACCGAACGGCACCCGGTGGCCGCCGACGTGCTGGACACCACCCGCGTGCTGATGGAGCTGATGTCCCTCGAGCCCGGCGCCCAGGCAGTGCGCCGGCTGGTGGCGGAACTGATGGACTTCGAGGACGTGAACCGGTACCTGATCGAGAAGATCACCGCCATCGGGATCCGCTACGACTTCGGCGCGGGGCACGAACTGCTCGGCCGGCGGCTGCGGGACGTCAGGCTCGAGCGGGGGCACCTCTACGGGCAGATGCACGCCGGTCGTGGACTGCTGCTGGACCAGACCGGCCGGCTCTCGGTGTCGGGATGGGCGGATCGGATCGACCACGTCGTCGACGTCAGCGAGGAACTGGACGTGCCCGCCGCACTGCTGCGGCCGGACGGCCACGTCGCGTGGGTCGGTGAGGATCAGCAGGATCTGGTCAGTCAGCTGCCCACGTGGTTCGGCGCCGCCGCGGGAGCGACATCGGGGGCACGACCATCGCCCGGGCCTTTACGGCCGCCCGGGTACCACTGAGATCGTTCCCTGGCAGACGGCGTTCTGCGGATTGATGAACCGCCATCCCGCGCCGGTCTCGACGGTGACGGTGAAGTCCACCGTCCCAGTCCCGGTCCAGGTTCGGTTGACCGGGATTCCGGGCTTCTGCTGCCAGGCGGCCTCGTCGCTGACGCTGCGGCCGGACTCTCCGGTCGTGGTGTTGTGCCAGTCGACCAACACCCGTGTGCCGTACCAGTTGACGCCGAAGCTCGGCAGCAGGCCGGCGGGAGGCGCGGGCAGTTCGTTGCCGCCGCTGAGCAGGATCGACGGCTCCAGCGCGGCCCCACCGGGACGGAGCGACTCTCCCGACGCGGCATTGATGGTCCACGTGAATGCCGGGGCCCAAAAGAGAGGATTCGCGCTTCCGCACGTCATGGTCGTCGATGTGGGCGGGGCAGGCTGGGCGTTCGCGACTGCGCCTCCGCCGGCCGCCACCGCAGTGCTGAGTCCGGCTGCTGCGAGCGCCGCTGCACCGCCGCGACGAATCAAATGTCTGCTCATGATCACTCCCCTGGATCCGAGACCGCGGGAACCGAGACGTCGCCGCGCTCTGGACATATCGCGAACCGTCTCCCTTCGTTACCGGACGTACGAACTGAACTGTGCTCACACAATCACATTCGGAGCCGTGTAGCTCGCCGGGATGTGCAGACTGCCACGAACGTCCCGAGCATTCTCCAGAATGGATTCGTTCTGCGATTCGGGCGTCTACGCCTCAGGCCGTAAGCCGTTCGCATCCTGTGAGCGGAGCCCACGTCGGGAGTGTGAGCGGGTGCCGGAACGGACTGCGGTGGACGGCGCGACGTCGGACCGGTTCTGCGACAACGGCCGTCAGCAATGTCGAAGGTTCTGTAGTGTCGGGCACCGAAATCGAAGCAGAGGTCACAAATCAGGCGGGGGACAATGCCGAGGATTGCAGTTGGACTGACCACTTTTACTGCGGGGCTTGCGGCCGGGCTTGTCAGCCTGACCTTGGCGGGAGTGCCCGCTCAGGCGCAGGAGAGCGGGGAATCCGCCCCGCAATACGCGCCGACCATGCTCGTTCTGGATGCGTCCGGCTCCATGCAGCGGCCCGATCCGGCGGGCACGATGATGGATGCCGCCAAGAACGCCGTCCACGCCTTCGTCGACGGCGCGCCCACAGATTCGAAGGTGGGACTCACGGTGTACGGCACCGGCACGGGAAGTGATGACGCCGAGAGGGCTGCCGGCTGTCGTGACGTCCGAGTGTTGCACCAGCCGGAGACTCTCGACAGGGCCGCTCTGAACAGTGCGGTCGACGGTATCGCAGCGAGCGGTTGGACGCCGATGGGTAACGCATTGCGCCAGGCCGCCGCGGAACTGCCGAACTCGGGTCCGCGTTCGATCGTGCTGGTTTCCGACGGCGAGGACACCTGTGCGCCGCCCGAACCATGCGAGGTCGCCAGGGAGTTGAAGACACAGGGTGTCGATCTGGTGATGCACGCGATCGGCTTCGGAGTCGATGACAAGGCCCGTGCTCAGCTGACATGCATGGCACAGGCCACCGGCGGCACCTACACCGATGTCGCGGACGGGCCGGCGCTGGAGCGGACCTTGCCACGGGTCACTGCCGCAGCACTGCGCAACTACAAGGCCGCCGGCACGTCGATCACTGGCGCGCCCACCTACGAGACCGCGCCGCTCGCGGAACCGGGCCAGTACCTGGACACCCTCGGGCAGAAGGAATCGCGCTACTACGCCGTCGATATCCCGGACGGTGCCACCGCCTACGTCAGCGGAACCATGTCGTATCCCCGCGTACCCGGCATCCCAGGAGTCGAGGACACGAACGTCCTGAGCATGCGCGTGTACGGCGAGGACGGCCGCGACTGCAACAAGTACGAATTCGAACAGCTCGTCTACTCCAGTGACGGTGCGGCGCTGACGGTTACCGAGACGTTCGACGGCGCGACCGAGAAGCGCGCGGGCGACGGCACCGGTGCCGACAAGTGCCGAGGTGGTGGGCGCTACTACTTCGCGCTCAGCTGGGACAAGACCTCCAAGGGGGCGCCGGAACGGCTGCCGATCGAACTGCTCGTCGGGATCGAGCCCGCCGCAACCGACTCCGACCCAGCGGCGGTAGGGTCGCCGACCACGTTCGTCGAACCCGTCGGATCGGGCACCCCGGCGGCCGGAGGCGGATCCTTCAACGTCGCGACCGAACTCGACGGCAGCGGCTGGTACACCGACACTCTGCAGCCGGGCGAGTTCGTGTTCTACCGGGTGAAGCTGGACTGGGGCCAGGGGCTGGCGTACCGCGTGCACTACGACGCGAACGGTGGCCGCGGTGTGGAGAACGTCTCCAATGTCCGGACCACCATGTACTCCCCCACCCGCGAGGAGATCGACTCGGACTTCGGGTCCTACACCGGCACCGAGTACGTACTGCCGGCGAATGACTCAGCGTTCGCGACGGTGCCGATCCGATACGGCAATCGCACATCCGAGGACCTCGCCATCCGCAAGGAGGCTGTGCCGGGCTGGTACTACATCGCGGTGAAAGTGGGTTCGACGCCGTCCGGCGACGCAGGCCTTCCGGTGCCGATTCGACTCGACCTGACCGTCAGTGGGGACACCGAGACCGGCCCGTCGTACTCGACCGCGATCACGGACGGGATCTTCGGGGAGGGCTCGGCCGCCACCGGCGCGTCGGCCGGTGGCACGGTCGCCGAGGAAGCCACCGCGGACGGCGATGCCGCGGCAGAGGCAGCCGCGGCCGACTCGGATTCGACGACCAGCGGACTCGCGTTCTCCGGAGTCTGGATCGCAGTCGCTGCCGCTGTGGTCGCCGTCGGCGGTATCGGCGGCTGGCTCGCTGTGCGATCACGCCGAAAGTAGTTCGCACGGCGAACGCGAGCTGGGCCCGATCACGGTCGGGCCCAGCTACTTCGCGCCCTGACGCCGCACCATCTCGGTGATCCAGATGGGCACGAACGGAGATGTGCAGTTCGGCGGCGTCGGGTAGTCCTCGAGCACCCGCAGGCGCTCGCCGATGTCGATGGCGCGGTCGCGGTACTCGGCGTGCTCGATCCCGATCTGAGCGAGACAGTGGTTCATTGCCCACTGCAGGCGGTCCGGGGCGTCCTTCATCTCCGCCTCGATGACGTCGAGCAGTCCGGCGAGGTCCAGGCCCTCCGGCTTCTTCGCCACGCGTTCGGTGGTCAGCGCCCAGCCGGCACTCGCGACCACGGGATCGGGGTCGGCCGACCAGGTCGCGCGTAGCTCCTCGGCGTGCGGATTCTTCTTGACGACATAGTTCACGAGCCAGTCGTGCACCTTGGGGGTGCGCGCCTCGCGGAGCATGACGTCCAACTCGTCACGCTCGAAGGCCTTCGGGCGGCAGATCAGGATCGCCAGCAACCTCGCCGCGGTGTCATCGGTCCCCCAGAGCCGGCGCGCGAGTTCCTGCTGCGTCTTCAGCCGCTTGGCGAGCGCGCGTAGTTTGCCGAGGTTCACCCCGTGATCGTCACCGTGCTTCTCGTTCACCTTGCGGATCTTCGGGTCCTCGAGCGCGGCCAGCTCGGCCATCACCTCGGCCACCGTCGTCTCTGCCACCTCAGCCTCCTGTCCGTCATGTGCGAGGTTCAACCTACGACGGAAGTCGCGATCCGGTGGTCGGCGATCGTCAGGGTCCGGGGACTTCGTCGTTCGCCCGCGCCTCGATCCAGTCGATTGCCTCATCGGTCAGCTCCGACTGCCCGTCGACGGACTCCCCCGACCACCAGCTCGGATCGAGGTCGCCGTCTTTCACGGCGACCACTTCGGCTCTGACCGACGGCGTCAGCGGCTCCCCGTTGTGCTCGACCAACCAGTCCCGCGTCTCACCGCTCAGCTGCGTCCACCACCCGGCAATGTTCATCGCCCGATCATCGCGCCCACAGCAGGCGGACGCATCGGGGAACACCCTGAACTTCCGATCCGCCGGCCGGGACATGCCGTCAACACGGTTCACAACCGACCGCGTTCCCGACGGCGGGGCACCCCCGAGATCAGCGAGCCGAGTCGTTCGTGGGCCAGTTGGCCAGCAGGGAGTCCAGGGCGTCCAGGATTCGTGACCAGGACTCCTGAGAGTCGGGAGCGCTGTGACTGAACCCTCCGCTCAACTCCAAGCTGGTGTAGCCGAACGGGCGGCCGGAAAGCTGACACTCGGCGCCATTCGGAGCGAGTTGGTTCGCATCGTTGCGCAGCGGTCCGAGGACGACCCCCATCTGCACTACCTCGATGGGTGCGAGCTCTACGGTGACGCCGACTACGCGGAGCTGCCGCTGCCCGATCAACTCCACCCGGATGCCGCCACCCACCGCCTCATCGGGGAACGCTTCGCCAAATGAGCCTTCACCGCCGACGGAGCCTGGACCCGGTAAAGGTCGCCGTATGTCGATGGGTCGATGTGGCGGGACCGGATCGGATGCCCTTCGGGTCAGCCACCCGACCTCGAGCGGAGTGCCCGGATGACGCCCGGAAGAGTGCTCTGCCTGTCCGAGAAGTCGTAGCTGGGCACCCGACCGTTCCCCAGATTGAAGTAGACCCCGGCATGACCGAATTCCGGGGGCACCGGAGCCGCGGCACAGACGTCGCTGACGATGCACGGGTATCGGGCGAACATCGCGACCATCCGTTTGCGGTTCGACGCCGAGATCCGGAACCCGGCATCGACCAAGGAGTTGATCTCCAGCTGGAAGTAGGCGACGCCCGCGTCGACGAGCCGGTCCAGATGCTCGAGACTGTCGAGCAGGGACACGTCGTCCTTCAGGATGAAGAAGCCGTTCGCGATCTTCGGCACCGTCAGCCGCTGCAACAGATCCAGTTGCTCGTCGACTTTCGAGATCTTGGCCGAATCCACCGCAGTGAACTCGAAGTAGGTGGGCCGCAGCGAATCGACGGCATCGACGACGCTGTCCGGGGCGTAGCCCGCCGACGCGTCGACGTACAGCGACGTTCGGGGACCGACCGTCTCCTGCAGGGCTACGAACGTGCCCGCGTCGACCACCCGCTTGTCGGTCGTCCCCGGATCGCCCAGGCAGATCCCCACGAGGTCGACGTCGCGTAGTTTCGCCGCCTCTGCGAGCGAGACGACCTGGTTCACCTTGATCACAGCAACCTCCTGCGTGGGTACCGACCTCCGCGGATCGTAGGCGGACCGAGTTCCCGATCCCGAACGGCACGTCGGGGTATCCGGTTGCGGTTCTACCTGCGTGATCGGCGGGCCGTCGACCGTTCGCGGGGTCGCTGGTCGTCGGCACGGTCCCGCGCCCGGGCCCCGGACTGGGCCTGCGCCTGGGACGGCCGGCGTGTGGTCCGGCCGGAGTCGGTGGGCGTCCGTGGGGCGCGGGCACGTCGAGCGGGCCGCGCCTTCGGCGGTTCGACGGGGCGACCGAACACGGTTCGCATCCAGCGGCTACCGCCGCCGTTCAGGGAGACGAGTGCTTCCGGTTCGCGCAGCGCGGCGTGCGCGATGAAGCCGAACATCATCATCGTGGTGATCATCGAGGTCCCGCCCGCGGAGATGAGCGGGAGCTGGAGACCGGTGACCGGCACCAGACCGACGACGTAGGCGATGTTGATGAAGGCCTGGAGCACGATCCACGTCGTCGATGCGGCGGCGAGGATCCGCAGGAACGGGTCGGTCGAGCGCTGCGAGATACGCATCCCGATCAGGAGGACGATCGCGAAGAGCACGATGATAAGGAACGCTCCGAGGAAGCCGAGTTCTTCCCCGATGACCGCGAAGATGAAGTCGTTGTGCGACTGCGGTAGGTAGCTCCACTTCGCGTCCGACTGGCCGAGCCCCTTGCCGAACACTCCGCCGCTCGCGAGGGCGTACTTGGCCTGGATGGTCTGGTAGTTCAAGCCCTGCGGGTCCATGGTCGGATTCATGAACGCCTTGATCCGATCGGAGCGGTATCCCGCGGTCAGGCCGAGGACAAGGGACGCCACGCCGCCGGAGATCGTGATCGCGGCGACGGTGCTGGTGCGGAATCCACCGAACCAGAGCATGGCCATCAAGATGATGCCGATGGTGATCATCGTGCCGAGGTCGCGCTGGAGGACGACCAGCGCCATGACGAGAACGCTCACCAGGGCCAGCGGTTTGAGCGCCTTGTTGACGTCGACACCGGCCGACACGTATGTCGCGAGCAGATGCGCGCACCAGATGGCCAGCGCGACCTTCGCGAACTCCGATGGCTGGAACGAGATTCCGCCGACCACGAACCAGCTGCGGGCACCCATCTGCTCGACACCGATGCCGGGGATGAGCACGAGGACCAGGAGGACACCGGCGATCCCGAGCAACCACGGGGCCAGCGCGCGGATCGTCCGGGTGCTCACCCGAACGATGGCGACGAAGGCGACGAGACCGATCGCGGCGTAGATGGCCTGCGGGATGAATCGCGCATACGGCGAGCCGGACGAGACGAAGGACTCGACGCTGGACGACGACAACACCATCGTCAGACCGACGGTCACGAGCAACGCCGTCACGCTCAGGATCACGTGGAAGTCGAACAGCGGCCGCTCGGACCACACCCTGAATCGAGTCCGCGGCGACCCTGTCGCCCTGCCGCCGCGCGACAATCGTCCCGTCTCCGCGTTGCGGGACGACTCGGGATGCCCGCCTCCCGAGCGGGTCCGGGCTCGGTCCCCTGCCAGATCCCTCTCCGACTGTGCTCTCACGCCACCATGGTCCCATGGGTCACACGCACCACAGAGCCACTCAGACCCGTGGTGTGCCGATCTCCACCACCTGCGCCCATCCCGGTGGCCGGTCCGGAACGGAGTCGAGGACCGGCCGGCCTCGAGGACCCACCGGAGGGAACAGACCGACCACCGTTCGACACCCTGGCCGGCTGCTCGGCCAAGGGGTCTGGCCGTCGGTGAGGACGACCACCACGTCGGGGCGGGGCCGACTGCGCAGCGCTCTGGTGAATCCGGCGCGCAGATCCGTGCCACCGCCGCCGAACAGCGGAATGTCCTCAGCCCGGCACAGCGGGTGCACGACCCGGGCCGCCGCGTCACACGACAGCACCGTGACCAGGTCGCGACGCCCGCCCACGGCCCGCGTGATGGCGGCCACCTCGAGCAGTGCGCTGCCCAGGTCCGCGTCGCTGACCGATCCCGACGTGTCGACGATCACGCTCACCCGGGGTGGGGTGCGCCGCAAGCTCGGCAGCACCGCGCCGGGCACGGCGGCGGAGCGCCGCGCCGGGCGACGGTAGGTGTAGTTCTCTCCGGTGCCGGAGGAGGAGGTGGCCGTGCGGATCGCCGCGCCCAGCAGGGCTCGCCACGGCTGTGTCGGGTGCAGGGCTTCCTCCGCCCACCGCTGCCATCCGCGGGGCGCATTTCCGGGCCGACCGACGATGCTGTGTGCCACCCGGAATCGGACAGCGTCCCGCTGCTGGTCGCTGAGCCCGTTCGCCCCGTCTGGACCGAGCTCCCACTCCCGACACAGCCCGTCGGCTCCGCTGCCGCAGTCGAGCCACGTCAGACCGTCGGTGCGGGGACCGAGGCGGAACTGGCGCAGGTAGTCCTCCATGAGCTGCCCGCCGGGCAAGTCCAGGGTCGACGGCAGAACGGCATCGTCGGGTACCAGCAATCCGTCGCCGAACGCGTCGTCGTTGATCTCTGCGTCGGCGGCCAGGTTCATCCGTAGCCGCTCCGCGCGACCGGTCAGGTCGTGTGCGCGGGCGTAGCGGTCGCTGCGGCCGTGATGATCGCGCAGCAGATGCGACACCCCGTGGACCAGGTGCGAGGCCAGCTCCTCCGCCGGCCGCTGGGCGACGAAGACGGGCGAGGCGTAGCAGCGCCAGTGCCGATCCACACCCATCGTCGGCACCCGGGGCGACGCGACGATGTGCAGCGCATACAGGGCGGTCGCCAGGTAGGGCCGGGCGCGCGCGGCGTGCAGCCGGGCGGCGTAGATCTTGTCCGGATCGAGCGCCTGCGCCGCCGTCATCGACGGGCCTGCGCCGAGGCACGGTCGGCGGCGCGGTCCGCCGCCAGGGACACCGACACGACCCCGGCGAGCTGGTCGATCTCCGCCGGCACCTCCCAGTCCTCCCGGCGCAGGACGGCCAGTGTGGTCGCCGGGACGACCACGAGGTCCGGTGGCCCGGTCTGCACCGCGGCGACCAGGAGCATCCACGCTGCGTCCCAGCGGGATTTCTCCGGCCGTCGGCGGACTGCGGCGACCACCGCGTCGAGCACAGCCTGGCGCAGATCGCCGCGATCGGGGAGGTCGGCGGCCGCCGGATCGGCGAGCAGCGTCTCGGGGTCCGGGAGGTCCATGCGGTCGATGGCGGCCAGCAGCTCGAAACCGGGCCCGTCGCCGACGCTGCCCCGGACCAGCAGGGACAGCACGTCCGTCGACGACGAGGCGGCGGTGGCGAAGGCGATCAGCCGCACGGTCATGTCCCAGCTCCGCGGGGACGGCCAGGCGCCGCCGCGGCGGGTCTGACTGTTGGGGAGTTGATGCACGAGAGCGGGGCGAGCGGTGAGGAGCTCGCAGACCGCGCGGCGGGCGAAGGTCACCGCGTCGGAGAACTTGGCCGGGTCGAGACGGGGCAACGTCGCGCGCGGCCAGGTTCCGCCCAGGCCCCGGACGACCACCTCGTGGTCGTGGGTCCAGTGCAGGTGCACGAAGCGGTTCGCCAACGGTGGGCTCAGTTCCCAGCCGTCCGCCGCCGAGGACGGCGGGTTGGCGGCGGCCACGATGCGGACACCGGGCGGGAGTTGCAGTGCCCCGATTCGTCTTTCCAGGACGAGCCGGAGCAGGGCCGCCTGCACGGCGGGCGGTGCCGTCGACAGTTCGTCGAGGAACAGCAGCCCCCGCCCGGCCTGCACGAGCCGGACGGCCCAGTCGGGCGGGGCCATCGGGACACCGTGTGTTGCCGGGTCGTCCCCGAGGACGGGCAGACCCGAGAAGTCCGACGGCTCGTGGACGCTCGCGATGACGGTGGTCAGCGGCAGGTCCACGGCCTCGGCGAGCTGGGTCAGGGCGGCGGTCTTGCCGATTCCCGGTTCACCCCACAGCAGTACCGGCAGGTCCGCGGACACCGCCAGGGTGAGGGCCTCGAGTTGGTCGTCGGGACGGGGTTCGGTGGTGACCGCGCCGAGCATCGCCGACAGTGCTGCGGCACTGTCGAGTTCGGTCCCGGACCGGTTCGGAAGGAGCGTGGAAGACATGTGCATCACCTGTGTTGTCGAGGGAGTCGCAGACGGCGGCCATCCGGCCGCATTGCGGGACAGCGGATTTCGGGGATGTGAAGGGAGGGCTCAGCGTGAGCGGGCGCGACGCGACCGCCTGGAGCGCCGCGATCGCGATACGGGCGGCGTCTCCACCGGTTCGGTGCGAAACCTGTCGTACGTGCTCCGGCGATCCGCGGACGCCCGGAGTTCGTCCAACAGGGGGCCGTCACGAAGGACTGCGTCGGGGCCGAGCAGTCCTTCGACGACGGCCAGCGCCCCGGCGGCGTCTCCGTGCTCCAGACGTTCACGAACGCCGGGCAGGCAGTCCGGACGGCGATGGGCCTGGTCGATGGCCTGCAGGCACGGTAGCGGGGTGCCACCCAGTGCGACGAGCAGTTCCTCGCGTCGGACCTCGGCGGGGTCGTGATCGAGTGCGGTCAGTGCACCGTCGGCCAGTCCGATCCGGTGTCGTTCACCGCGGCAGTCCACCAAGTTGATCCGGTTCTCCCGATTCGGCGTCCGGGACGGAGCCGGCGGAGACCAGCCCGGCTCCAGCGCGGCGGCAACCAGCGGGTGCAACCGGTCGGCGGTGATCGCTCCCGACCGAAGGAGCTCGAGATCGGGCAGCACCCAGGTCGCGGCATCGGACAGCACCGGGAGCGCGGCGAGCCGACCTCGCGGGTAGTCGTCCACCAGCCGCACCGCGGCGGGATCAGCGCCGCCGCCGATCGGCTCCACCACCACGTCGTACCGACCCCCGCACCGCACCCGCACGGGCCCGTCCCGCTGGCCGTCCGCGCGGAGCAGGATTCCGGCTTCAGCTGCCCAGCGCTCCACGGCGCAGCCCTCTGGTACCGACTCGGCCAGGGCGGGATCGGCCGCGGCGAGCGCCGGTGATATCCCTGTCCCGCAGCGCATTCGTAGATCACCGACCCATCGCACGTCCCACAGGTGCCGATGGAGGTCGAGTCGGTACCGCCGGTTGGGGCGGGGATGGGGGTGGTGGGTGGAGTCCGTGCCGTCCCACAGGGTCAGTACGATCCGCTGTCCGGCATCCGCCCAGGAAGGCGCGGTGCGGGCCACCAGTTGTACCGAACCGGGCTCGCCGCAACTGTTTCGGCGTTCCGGCGGACCATATCGCGCCAGCGCGACAGTCAGTCCGGGGCGCAACAGTCCGTCGGGTGCCACCCGCGGCAGATGCCAGCGCAGCAGGTCAGGTGCCAGGTGTCGCAGGTCGGCCAGGACCTG
This sequence comes from Rhodococcus sp. AG1013, assembly GCF_003350365.1. Taxonomy (NCBI): domain Bacteria; kingdom Bacillati; phylum Actinomycetota; class Actinomycetes; order Mycobacteriales; family Nocardiaceae; genus Rhodococcus; species Rhodococcus sp. AG1013. The sequence goes on along the minus strand of NZ_QQAT01000012.1, from coordinate 29,387 downwards.
TGTCGCGATGTCCCGGCCATGCCTGCGGGTCAGTGCCCGCAGGTCGATGTCGTCGTCGAAACCCGCTGCGGCACAGGCCCCGGACCAGTCATCTGCGAGGCGTCGGTTGGTCGCGGTCTCGATCATGGACGGCGGCACGGCGAACTCGCGCACGCGCAGCCAGAAGGAAAGTCGGGGATTGGTCCCGTTCGCGGACGGATGGTGCATCAGCACTCACCGTGTGCGAATTGGGCCCCCAATCTTGGATCAGAGTGAGTCGTCATCGGCGCAATCGTAGCGCGGCGCGGCGATCTCGGCCAGTGCGGCGTCGGTGCGACGGTGCTCGCGATGTCGTTGCTAGCGTCGGCCGGAGCTTCCCACTGTCGAATGCCGCACTGTCACTGACGATCTCGGACCGGTCTGCGGCGCCGAGTGCTGCGCGCCGGGGTCGACGACGCGCCCGATGTGGTCGCGGCCCTCCGGGTCGACGTTGCGTGCTACCGGGCGCCCGGTTCCCGCGACCGCGCGATCAGCAGTGCCGACACAGGGGCACTCGCCCCCAAGGACATCGAGAACGCCGTCCGCAGCCAAGCCGCAACAGACCTCGCGACAGACGGCATCCAAGCCTCCGTCGACAACGTCCAATGCCTCACCGGAGGACCACCACTGATCTACCCCGCAACCACCCTCTGCCACGCCACCAGCAACATCCATGAGGACGTCCGTGCCCGTTGTCACATACCCGGCCGCACCAGCCCGGTCTCGTAGGACAGGACGACGGCCTGGACGCGATCGCGCACTCCGAGCTTGGCGAACACGCGGCCGATGTGGGACTTGATCGTGGCCTCGGACAGGTAGAGCTTGTCGGCGATCTCGGAGTTCGACAGGCCTCCGGCGACGAGGCACAGCACCTCGCGTTCGCGGTCGGTGAGCCCGTCGAGCACCGCCGGGTCGCGGGACGGCGTGATGTCGTCGTTCAGGAACCGGGAGATCAACCGCCGGGTGACGCGCGGCGAGACGACGGCGTCGCCGGCGGCGACGCTGCGGATCGCCGAGACGAGGTCCTCTGGTGGGGTGTCCTTGAGGAGGAATCCGCTGGCCCCGGCGCGCAGCGCGCTCAGGGCGTGCTCGTCGAGGTCGAACGTGGTCATGACCAGCACCCGGCTGGGACCGCCGGACTCGAGGATCCGCGCGGTGGCGGTCACCCCGTCGACCACGGGCATCCGCACGTCCATCAACACCACGTCCGGCCGCAGATCCGCGGCGGCCTGGATGGCTCCGGCACCGTCGGCCGCCTCCCCCACCACGACGATGTCGTCGTGGGCGTCGAGGACCATCGTCAAGCCCATGCGCATGAGTTCCTGGTCGTCGACGAGCAGCACGGAGATGGGCACCCGACGAATCTAGTGGGTGTCGGTGCCCGGTCGCATCCTCATTCGTCGGGGTCCAGTGGGATCTCGGCGCGCACGGTCCAGCCGCCGTCGGGTCGGCGTCCGGCCTCGAGGGTGCCACCGAGCACCGCGACGCGCTCGCGCATGCCCACCAGCCCGTTGCCGGAGCCGACGATCCGCTTGCGGGCCGCGGCGCTGCCGTACCGGGAACTGCCGTTGTCGACGACCTCCACGAGGACGTCGCAGTCGCGGCGCGCGACGTGCACCCACGCCTTCGGGTTCGCCCCCGAGTGCCGGAGCACGTTCGTCAGGGACTCCTGCACCAGTCGGTGCACGCCCAGGCTGACCGACGGGCTGACGTCGTCGATGGCGCCGGACTGCACGAGTTCGACGGCGAGCCCGGCCTCACGCATCGTCTCCACCACCCGGGCGAGGCCGGCGGTGCCGTGCTGCGGCATCTCGTCGGGGGTCGCGGGCGAGCGCAGCAACGCGACGGTGCGGCGCAGTTCGGACAGCGCCTGCCTGCCGGTGCTCGCGATGTTCGACAGCGCCCGCTCCGCCTTCTCCGGGTCCCGGTGCAGTGCGTACGACGCACCGTCCGCCTGCACGATCATCACGCTCACCGCGTGCGCGACGACGTCGTGCAACTCGCGGGCGATGCGGGTGCGTTCGGCGTAGACGGCGTCCTCGGCGCGCCGGTCCCGGTCGAACTCCGCGATCGTCAGGCGCGCGGCGACCTCCTCGTCGTAGGCGCGGCGGGCGCCGAGGAACTCGGCGAGGATCCAGGACAGCGTGTACGCGAGCGCCGAGAAGATCCCGATCAGGAGCGCGTCCTGGTCCAGCAACAGGATCGACACCGTGGTGTCGATCACCAGACCGACGGCGTAGTAGGCGGCCGCGCGCCGGCCCACGTAGGCGACGAGCGTGTACAGCGAGATCGCGAGGGCGAACACGCCCGGGTGCGAGTTCTCGTCGGCGTTGAGATCGTCGGTGGCGTAGAGCGTGATCGTGCACACGATCGACATGACGAGTACGACGGTCGCGGCCGCACGAGGATGCCGGCGCCGGCACACGAGCGGCAGACACAGCCCCGCACCGGTGATCACGTACAGCACCGGCGCCGTCCGGCCGAACGCGGACGCGATCTCGAGGGCGAACAGCAACCCGGCGAGCATCGAGTCCGCCACCATGGGCCGTTCACGCAGCCACAGACTGAACCTCCGCATGGCGAGCAGCGTAGGAGGTCGGCGCCTGCCGGGACGAACACCGGCTCGCCATCGACCGTTCCTGACATACTCATCGCAGCGACAAACACGAGAGGCAGAGACCATGGCGCATGGTCGAGCAGCCGTCTTCATCGTGTTCGACGACGTGAAGATGCTCGACGTGGCGGGGCCGGCGGAGGTGTTCGCCGAGGCCGACACGTGCGCGCCGGACAGTTCGGACCGGACAGTTCGGAACAGTGGAATCCGTCAAAGTGATCCGCGACTCTGGAGGCAACCAATGCCTGAAGTCATTGCAGGTATCGCCATTCCCGACACCGACCTGGTTCGAGAGGCCACTTCGCTGGTCCGGGACGTGGCCGATGACACGATCTTCAACCACTCACGTCGAGTGTTCCTCTGGGGAGCGTTGAAGTCGGCGGCGCGCGGGCGCGAAGTCGATCTCGAGCTGGCCTACGTGGGTGGCCTCTTTCACGATCTGGGCCTGACATCGGCCTATGCCACCAAAGATCGACGCTTCGAGCTCGACGGCGCCGAGGCTGCCCGAACGTTCCTGCTCGAGCACGGCCGGTCCGAGCAGGATTCCCGCAATGTCTGGTTGGCGATCGCGCTGCACACCACTCCGGAGGTGCCGCTGCACCTCGCGCCGGAGGTCGCGGTGGTGACCCTGGGTGTGGAGACCGACGTCCTCGGCCTCGATCTCGACGAGATCACCGAGCAGCAGCGCACCGAAGTCGTGGCGGCGCATCCGCGCCCGGATTTCAAGAACCGGATCCTGCAGGCGTTCTACCACGGCATGGCCGATCGTCCCGACACCACGTTCGGGACCATGAACGACGACGTCCTGGCGCATTTCGACCCCTCGTTCCAGCGGAAGGACTTCGTCGAGATCATCCAGAACAATGCCTGGCCGGAGTGATCGAACGCGACGCTTGCCACGAGGGTGTGGCCCGGGGGCCGACTAGGCTGGGCCGGTGATCGTCACCCACAGCGCCGTCCCGCGCGCAGTCGCGTCCGACCATCCGGTCGACCCAGAGTTCACGAACCTGCCTTTGCATGCGCTGGCGGACGCCGCGCTGGCCGTCGCCCGTGCCGCGGGCGCCGAGCACGCCGATCTGCGGGTGCACCGTCTCGTCACGCAGTCGCTGCGGTTGCGCGACGGCAAGGTCCAGTCCGTCGACGACGGCGTGGAGACGGGTTTCGCGGTCCGCGTCGTGGTCGACGGGACGTGGGGGTTCGCCTCCCACGCCGAACTGACCCCGGCCACCGCCGCGGCGACCGCGATCGAGGCGGTCCAGGTGGCGCGAACGCTACGGTCGCTCAACCGGGAACGCGTCGAACTTGCCCCGGAGCCGGTGTATTCGGACGCGACGTGGGTCTCGGACTACCGGACCGATCCGTTCGGCGTCGCCACCGCGGACAAGGTCGCGCTGCTCGCCGACTACTCGCACCGGCTGCTCACGGCTCCCGGCGTGGACCACGTGACCGCGAACTGCCTGCAGGTCAAGGAGCAGACGTTCCACGCCGACCTCGCCGGGTCGACCATCACGCAGCAGCGGGTGCGCCTGCATCCCGAATTCGAGGCCACCGCGGTGGACGCCGACGCCGGGACGTTCGAGACGATGCGCACCCTCGCACCACCGGTCGCCCGCGGCTGGGAATACCTCGGCGGCGACGCCGGCTGGGAGTGGGACACCGAACTCGCCGAGATCCCGACGCTGCTCGCGGCGAAGATCGCCGCACCCAGCGTGCGCGCAGGCGTCACGGATCTGGTGATCGACCCCACCAACCTGTGGCTGACGATCCACGAATCCATCGGGCACGCGACCGAGTACGACCGGGCCATCGGCTACGAGGCGGCGTATGCGGGCACGTCGTTCGCCACCCCGGATCTGCTCGGCACGTTGCGCTACGGGACCCCGATCATGCACGTGACGGCCGACCGCACCGAGACCCACGGTCTGGCGAGCGTCGGCTTCGACGACGACGCGGTCGCCGCGCAGCGCTGGGATCTGGTGCGCGACGGCACGCTCGTCGGCTACCAGCTGGACCGGGTGTTCGCGCCGCGGCTCGGCCTGGAGCGCTCCAACGGCTGTTCGTACGCGGATTCGGCCCACCACGTGCCGATCCAGCGGATGGCGAACGTGTCGCTCCAGCCCGATCCGGACGCCGACACCGGCACCGCCGACCTCATCGCGCGGGTCGAGGACGGCATCTACGTCGTCGGCGACAAAAGCTGGTCGATCGACATGCAGCGCTACAACTTCCAGTTCACCGGCCAGCGTTTCTTCCGGATCCGCAACGGCGAGTTGGACGGTCAGCTCCGCGACGTCGCCTACCAGGCCACCACCACCGACTTCTGGGGATCGATGGAGGCGGTCGGCGGGCCCTCGACGTGGAGGCTCGGCGGTGCCTTCAACTGCGGCAAGGCGCAGCCCGGCCAGGTCGCGGCCGTGAGCCACGGCTGCCCGTCCGCGCTGTTCCGCGGCGTCAACGTGCTCAACACCCGGACTGAGGGCGGACAGTGATGACGAGCGGAGGCTCCGCGGTGATCGCGGCGCAGGAACTCGTCGAGCGCGCGCTCGCGCTCTCGACCGTCGACGAGGCGATGGTGCTGGTCACCGACGCGGGCGAGGCGTCGCTGCGCTGGGCCGGCAATTCGATGACCACGAACGGGGTCTCGACCTCCCGGTCCTGGACGGCGATCGCGATCGTCCGGGACGGCACGTCCGCCCGGGTGGGTGCGGTGACGTCGTCCACCGTCGATGCCGGGTCGGTCGCCGAGGTCGTGCGGGCCGCGGAGGCGGCCGCCCGCGCCGCGCAGCCCGCCGAGGACGCGATGGATCTCCTGACGGCGGACGGCCCTCCCGGCCCGGGCTGGGCCGAGGGTCCCGCGACCACCGGGGTCGGGGTGTTCGAGGGCCTGGTCCCCGGGCTCGCGGACGGCTTCGACGGCGCCGACCGGCTGTACGGGTTCGCGCACCACCAGGTGCACACCACGTGGCTGGGAACCTCGACCGGGATCCGACGCCGCTTCACGCAGCCAACCGGGTCGATCGAGATCAACGGCAAGCGCGGCGACGCCAGCGCGTGGGTGGGCACCTCGAGCCTCGACTTCACGGACGTGTCGATCCCCCGACTGCTCGCCGACCTCGGCACCCGACTGGACTGGTCGGCCCGCACGGTCGCCCTGCCGGCGGGACGGTACGAGACGGTGCTGCCGCCGTCGGCGGTGTCGGACCTGATGATTCCGCTGATGTGGGCGATGGAGGGGCGCGGCGCGCAGGAGGGCCACACCGCGCTGTCCCGGCGCGGCGGCACCCGCGTCGGCGAGCGTCTCACCGACATCCCGCTGACCCTGTTCTCCGATCCGCACGCCGACCGGCTCGGGTACGCCCCGTTCGTCGCGGCCACCTCGTCGAGCGACACCCTGTCGGTGTTCGACAACGGCATGGACGCCGCGCGGGTGGACTGGATCCGCGACGGCGTGATCAACGCACTCGCGTACCCGCGCGCGGCGGCCGCCGAGTTCGGCGCGCCCGTCGCCGTGCCGGGCGACAATCTGCTGCTCACAGGCGGCGGGGACGCGTCCCTCGACGACATGGTCGCGCGCACCGAACGCGGGCTGTTGCTGACGACGCTGTGGTACATCCGCGAGGTCGATCCGGCCACGGCGCTGGTCACCGGGCTGACACGGGACGGGGTGTACCTGGTCGAGGACGGCGCGGTCACCGCGTCGGTCAACAACTTCCGCTTCAACGAGAGCCCGCTGGACCTGCTGCGCCGGACCACCGAGGTGGGCGCCACCGAGGCGACCCTGCCCCGCGAGTGGAAGGACTGGTTCACCCGAACCGCCATGCCGCCCATGCGCATTCCGGACTTCCACATGTCCTCCGTCAGCCAGGCACAGTGAGGGTCCCGATGACCACGATCTCGAACGACGACCGCTGCCCGTGCCTGTCCGGCGAGCAGTACGGACAGTGCTGCGGCCGCTTCCACCGCGGCGACGCCGAGGCACCGACCGCCGAGCAGTTGATGCGGTCGCGCTATGCGGCGTTCGCCGTCGGCGACGAGGCGTACCTGCTGCGGACCTGGCACCCGAGCACCCGGCCGAAGCGGTTGGATCTCGACCCCGAGCAGGTGTGGCGCCGACTGGACGTGCTGAGCACCGGCGGGGGCGGCCTGCTGGACACCACCGGCTCCGTCGAATTCGTCGCGTACTACGTCGACCACGGCGAACGCGGCTCGATGCGCGAACACAGCACGTTCGTCCGCGAGGACGGAAGATGGCTGTACGTGGACGCCGTGTAACTGGCGGCCCCGCAGATCCCTCGCGAGAAAAGGACCCGCAGATGCGATTCGGACTCTTCGTGCCCCAGGGCTGGCGACTGGACCTGGTCGGGATCGACCCGGCCGATCAGTGGCGGGTGATGCGCGACCTCGCGCTGCGCGCCGACGCCGGGCTGTGGGAGTCGATCTGGGTCTACGACCACTTCCACACCGTCCCCGAACCCACCGAGGAGGCGACGCACGAGGCGTGGTCGCTGATGGCGGCGTTCGCCGCGGTCACCGACCGGGTGCGCCTGGGGCAGATATGCACCGCGATGAGCTACCGCAACCCCGCCTATCTCGCGAAGGTCGCCGCGACCACCGACCTCATCTCCGGCGGACGCGTCGAGATGGGCATCGGCGGCGGCTGGTACGAGGACGAGTGGCGGGCCTACGGCTACGGATTCCCGTCCGCCGGTGAGCGGCTGGCGCGACTCGACGAGGGCGTGCAGATCTTCCGGCAGGCGTGGACCACGGGCACCGCGACGCTGGACGGCAAGCACTACCAGGTCGACGGCGCGATCGTCCGGCCGCTACCGCTGCAGGACGGCGGCATCCCGCTGTGGATCGCCGGCGGCGGCGAGAAGGTGACATTGAAGATCGCGGCGAAGTACGCGCAGTACACCAACTTCGACGGCACCCCCGAGGTGTTCGCGCACAAGTCCGAGGTCCTGCGCCGGCATTGTGCGGAGGTGGGCACCGATTTCGACGCCATCACCCGGTCCGCGAACTACAACGTCGCGATCGGCCGCACTGAGGCCGAGGTGCAGGATCGGCTCGAGGCGCTCCGGGCCCGTCTGGCGCCGATCGTCGGCGCAGAGAAGGCGGACGCGTCGCTGAACGCATTCCGCGGCATGCCCGCCGTCGGCACCCCGGAGCAGATCGTGGAGAACCTGACCGCGCTGAAGAAGCAGGGCCTGGAGTACGCGATCTTCTACGTGCCCGAGGCGGCATACGACACGTCCGGTCTCGAGTTGCTCGAGCAGGAGGTCCTGCCGCACCTGGTGTGAGCGAGTAGCGTCCACAGCAGAAAGGTCTGCTGTGGACTGGTTGGACGCGGACGGCTACTGGCTGTCGCGGCTGTTCTTCAAGGAGGGGCTGGCCGCGATCTACCTGGCTGCGTTCCTGGTGGCGGCAAATCAGTTCAAACCGCTCATAGGCGACCACGGCATGCTGCCGGCCAGGCGTTTCGTCGACGCGACGCGCTGGCAACGGTCACCGAGCATCTTCCACGTGCACTACTCGGACCGCTTCTTCGCGGCCGTCGCATGGTCGGGCGCGGGGCTGTCCGGGCTCGCACTGCTCGGGTTGATCGACCGGCTCCCGCTGCCGGTGTCGATGCTCGGGTGGCTGCTGCTGTGGGGGATGTATCTGTCGATCGTCAACGTCGGGCAACTCTGGTACAGCTTCGGGTGGGAGTCGCTGCTGCTCGAGGTGGGACTGCTCGCGGTGTTCGTCGGGAACTGGGATACCGCCCCGCCGGTGTTGACGTTGCTGCTGCTGCGCTGGCTGCTGTTCCGGCTCGAGTTCGGCGCCGGCCTGATCAAGATCCGTGGCGACCGGTGTTGGCGGGATCTGACGTGCCTGTACTACCACCACGAGACGCAGCCGATGCCCGGCCCGCTGAGCTGGTACTTCCACCACCTGCCCCGGCGCCTGCACAAGGTCGAGGTCGCCGGCAACCACTTCACGCAGCTGATCGTGCCGTTCTTCCTGTTCGCCCCGCAGCCGGTCGCCGGTGGCGCCGCCGCGATCATGGTCGTGACCCAGTTGTGGTTGGTGGCGAGCGGCAACTTCTCGTGGCTCAACTGGCTCGCGATCGTGCTGGGGCTGTCGGTGCTGCCCGACGGTTTCTGGCAGTTCGTCCTGCCGGTGACGGTGCCGGGCGGCGTCGGGGTGGTGCCGGTGTGGTTCGCGGTACCGGTCCTCGCGGTGACGGTGGCCGTCGTCGCCCTGAGCTACCGCCCTGTGCGGAACATGTTCTCCAGCCACCAGATGATGAACGCATCGTTCGATCCGTGGCACCTGGTGAACACCTACGGCGCGTTCGGCCACGTCACGAAGACCCGGCACGAGATCGTCATCGAGGGCACCGCCGACGAGGACGTGACCGCCGACAGCGAGTGGCGCGCATACGAGTTCAAGGGCAAACCGGGCGACCTGGGGCGGCGGCCGCGCCAATTCGCTCCCTATCACCTGCGGCTGGACTGGCTCATGTGGTTCGCCGCGATCTCCCCCGGCTACGCGACGCCGTGGTTCGGCGGGTTGGTGGGTCGGCTGCTCGCGGGCGACAGCTCGGTCCTGAAACTGCTGCACCACAATCCGTTCCCGGATGCCCCGCCCGCGTTCGTGCGGGCCCGGATGTTCCGCTACCGGTTCACCACCCGCGAGGAGCGCCGCATCACCGGCGACTGGTGGTCCCGGTCCTTCGAGGCCGAGTTCCTGCCGCCGGTGGCGCTGCGGCACGCGGGGTGACGGACCAGCGACCGGACGGCCCCAACAGCATTGCCGGACCGTCGGAATCGTCCTACTCACGCTAATGACAGTTAGCGCCATCATGTATCGAGCAGTTCCGGGTGGGCGTCGCCTGTCGACATCGCGTGCGGCCGGGCGCGCCGGACCCGCAAGAAAAGCCTGCACACCCGCGTTGAATCCTTCCCGAGACATGGCGTCATTTCGTCACTGTGACGGGGTGGGGTGATCCCGGCCGCTGGGCATCCGGAAATGTCGGAACCGCTCGGTACGCTCATCCCGTCGGGGACGAGAGGAGCACGGATGTGAGCGAGCAGGGCGACATCGCCACGTCCGTACCCGCACTGCCCGCCGTTCCGGAACGTCCGACGCCCCGGTCGGCGCCGGGGATGGAACCTGCCGTCCCGGCACTGTCTGCCTCGGCGGAGGCTCGGATCGTCGCGGCACTCGAGCAGCGGCACGCGCCGTCGACGGTCCGGAACTACCGGGGCGACTGGGACAAGTTCCGCGCCTGGTGTGCCGAGCGCGGCCACGTGCCGATGCCGGCGCACCCGCACACCGTCGCCGACTATCTCACCGAGCACGCCGAGCGGCGCACCGGGACCGGGGACCGCGTCTACGCGACGAACACGCTCACCCGATGGGTGGCGTCGATCAACTACTGGCACCGCGCCTGCTCGCGACCCGCCCCCGGCGGCACGCAGATCGTCAAGGACACGTTGGCGGGAATCCGCCGTACCTACGCCGCGGCCGGGGAGCGCCCAACCAAGCGTGTCGCGCCCCTCCTCGGAGACGAGATCAGCTACATCCTCACCACCCTGCGTGAGAACGCCGACACGTGGCAGGACCGGCTGCGCGAACGCCGCGACTCGGCGGTCATTCTGCTCGGATTCCTGGGGGCGTTCCGCCGCTCCGAGTTGTCGGGTCTCCAGCTGCGGGACATCACCCTGCACCCGCAGGACGGCCTGCACATCCTGGTGCGCAGATCGAAGACCGACCAGGTCGGTGACGGCATGGTCAAGGCCACGCCGTTCGCCGTCGGGCACCGCTCCTGCCCACCGTGCGTGTACCGGCGCTGGCTCGATGTCCTCCTCGCCCACCATCGGGGCGGCCGCGACGCTACCGCCCAGCTACTCGACGCCCCCGGCAGATTCGCCACGCACATCTGCCATGTCCCCTACCCGGATCTCGATCCCGACGTCGCGACCTCCCCGGTGTTCCGGCCGCTGCGCGTGAACGGGAACATCGGCGAGGCCGCACTGACCGGGCAGGGCATTCACGGGGTGATCCGCCGCGCTGCCACCGACGCCGGTCTGACTCCCGCCAAGATCGCGAAACTGGGCGGGCACTCCCTGCGCGCCGGGTTCGTCACCCAGGCGTTCCGCAACGGCGCCCAAGCCCACGAAGTCATGCGGCAGACCGGACACAAGAACCCCGCCACCCTGGAAATCTATGCCCGCGAACATAATCCGCTGACCGGGAACGCCGTCGCCGGGTTCGATCTCTGATGTGTCGGTACGGCAGACGCTGTCCCCGACCCGGCGTCGACGATGCTCCCGCCTGGCGCAACTACAGCGTTGTCGATCCGAAAATCATGCCGAGCGGCACGAGGATCGCGGCGGCCGCGAGCGCCAGCGGATTCCCGGCGAGCATGCCGTCGCGGAGCCAATTACCAACCTGAGCTGCAATGTCGTTCGAACCCATCGTGTGCCTTTCCTCGGACTCTTCGCTGAATACTTGTCTTCTGGTTCATCTCCCGGAAGCGCTACTGCGTTACCGCCACCCCCACCGTTCCACTACGTCCGCGTCGAATCAGACTGCCCTTGACGCCGATCCAGCCGAGGATCCCGTACTTGCGGGCGATCACGGCGCGGGCCCGGTCTGTGCCGACGTCGTCGAGGATCGTCGCGGTGGCGTCGATCTGCGGACCCTTGGGATTGCCACGGGCGTCGCACACCCCGATCGTGACGCGCGGGGAACGGCGGATCCGTTTGACCTTCCACGACCCGGTGACCGTCCACATGAGCAGCCGCCCGTCGTCCATCGCCGCCCACAACGGCGTCGGCACGGGGGTGCCGTCCTTCCGGAACGTGGTCAGCAGAACGTATTTCGCGGAGCCGATCTCGTCGAGCGTGGTAGTCATGGGCCCAGAGTACGCAGCAGCACTGCCGCGGGATGAATGTCGCGTGAACATGTGTCCGGTCTCGGCGGTTCCTGTTGAACGGACGTCCATTCTGGGGTTTGCTGTGCCTCGTGACCGAACTCGATCCGATGAACCGCCGCCGTTTCCTCGCCGCTGCCGGCGCGACCGGGGCCGGTGCGGCCGCCATGGTCGCCATGGCGCCCACCGCCTCGGCTGCCGGCCCCGTCGCGGACACCGCCAAGTTCCCGTTTCCCACCGGAAACAGTGTGCGGGTGCTCGTCACCGGTGACGCCGGCACCGGCACCCCGGCGCAGTGGGCCGTCGCCGATGCGATCCGCGCCGTGCACGCGGCGGACCCGTTCGGGATGGCACTCGGGCTCGGCGACAACATCTACGAGTCCGGACCCAACGGCGACCGCGACGTCCAGTTCGCGACCAAGTTCGAGGATCCGAACCACGGCCTCGACTTCCCGTGGGTGATGGCCCTGGGCAATCACGACAACAGCGCCGTGTTCCCCGGGGACGGCGGCTGGCTGCTGCGGGGCGACGACGAGGTGGCCTACCACCGGTCCTCGCGCAAGTGGTGGATGCCCAGCCGCTACTACTCCGTCCGGGTGCCGGAGCAGAACCCGATCGTCGAGTTCTTCGTCCTCGACCTCAATCCCGTCGCCGCGTACCTGCCCCCGCTGTTCGTGCCGTACTGGGCGGCGGACGGGCAGTTCATGAACGAGCAGCGCGCGTGGCTGGACGCGGCGATCGCGTCCTCCCCCGCCAAGTGGAAGATCGCCTGCACCCACCACCCGTATCTGAGCAACGGATCGCACGGCGACGCCGGTGAGTACGACGGGATCCCGCTCGAGCCGATGAACGGCGCGCACGCGAAGCGGTTCTACGAGGACCACGTGGTGGGGCGGTGCCAGTTCATCCTCGCCGGGCACGATCACTCGCTGCAGGTCCTCGATCCCACCGCCGAGTCCAAGGGCACTCGTCAGATCGTCTCCGGTGCGGCCGGGAAGAACAGCCACGGCAAGTCCACCAGTCCGGACCGGGCGAACCTGTACCAGAACTTCGACGACGTCGGCTTCATGGTCATGGACCTGTCCGCGGAGTCGGTGCGGCTGCGGGCCTACACCGTCGACATCCCCACCGCCGAACCGAAACTCGCGTTCGACCGTCGCCTGTCCTGACGATCGGTTCCCCCTCGCACCCCGTGGGAGGGGGAACCCGTCGGCTCGCCCCAGCCGGGGCAGGCGCCCCGATACCGGGCGGCTCGACCGCGTCGAGTCCGACGACTCGCTACAGCCCGTAGTTCTCGATGTCGTATCGGTTGGGGTGTGCGAATCTCAGGGTTTCGATCGTGGTTCCTCCGTCTCCGTAGAAGACGATCACCAGAATCGGTTCGGAATAGTAGATCTGAACGGGGTCGCTCTGATCCACGTCACGAGAACTCCCCAGCAGGGCGTCGACGTCGTCCTTGCTCATGGCATGGGACAGACCCAGCGGGAGTACTCCGCCGAAACCCTGGTGAACGTCGACGGACCGAAACGTGAGCCAGCCGTCCCCGACGGGGCCGCGATCGTGTGTCTCCCGATAGGACTCGGTCAGGTCGAACTCCAGGGAGACGAGCTTGTCCGAACTTCGCACTCGGGTCGTGGGGTCGACCCGGGGCAGCCGGTTCATGCCGTGCTCACGAAGGAAGGCCCGGAATGCGGTGCTGCCGGAGGTGTGTCCCAGGAGGGCAATGAGATCGGTGACGTTCACCCGCTCATCTTCCTCGAATCTCGGCGAAATTCGACCTGACCCGTCGTACGACTACCCCTCCAGTTCGCCCTCGGTCTCGAGGTACACCTGCCGCAGCCCCTCGAGCACCTCGGGCGACGGCTCCTCCCACATGTTCCGCTCCACGGCCTCGAGCAGGCGTTCGGAGATGCCGTGCAGCGCCCACGGATTCGACTCCGACATGAACTTGCGGTTCTGCTCGTCCAGCACGTACGTCTCGGCGAGCTTCTCGTACATCCAGTCGGCGACGACGTTGGTGGTCGCGTCGTAGCCGAACAGGTAGTCGACGGTCGCGGCCATCTCGAAGGCACCCTTGTAACCGTGTCGGCGCATCGCCTCGAGCCAGCGCGGGTTCACCACGCGGGCCCGGAACACGCGGGCGGTCTCCTCCGACAGCGTCCGGGTACGCACGGCGTCGGGGCGGGTGCTGTCGCCGATGTACGCCTCCGGGGACTTGCCGGTCAGCGCGCGGACCGTGGCGACCATGCCGCCGTGGTACTGGAAGTAGTCGTCCGAGTCGGCGATGTCGTGCTCGCGGGTGTCGGTGTTCTTGGCCGCCACCGCGATCCGCTTGTATGCGCTTCGCATGTCGTCCGACGCCGGAACGCCGTCGAGTCCGCGGCCGTACGCGTAGCCGCCCCACGTGGTGTACACCTGCGCCAGGTCGGCGTCGTTCCGCCAGTTCTTCGAGTCGATGAGCTGCAGCAGGCCCGCGCCGTACGTGCCGGGCTTGGAGCCGAAGATGCGGGTGGTGGCGCGGCGGTCGTCGCCGTGCTCGGCCAGATCCGCTCGGGCGTGGGCGCGCACGTAGTTGTCCTCGTCGGACTCGTCCAGGCCGGCGACCAGGCGGACGGCGTCGTCGAGCAGCGCCAGCACGTGCGGGAACGCGTCGCGGAAGAAGCCGCTGATCCGGACGGTTACGTCGATCCGGGGGCGACCGAGCTCGGCCAGGTCGATCACCTCGAGGTTGGTGACACGGCGGGACGCCTCGTCCCACACCGGGCGCACACCGAGCAGCGCGAACACCTCGGCGATGTCGTCGCCGGAGGTGCGCATCGCAGACGTGCCCCACACCGACAGGCCCACCGACGTCGGCCACTCGCCGTGGTCGGCGCGGTAGCGCTGCGCCAGCGACTCGGCCATCGCCTGACCGGTCTCCCACGCCAGCCGCGACGGCACCGCCTTGGGGTCGACCGAGTAGAAGTTGCGGCCGGTGGGCAGCACGTTGATCAGCCCGCGCAGCGGCGACCCGGACGGGCCGGCGGCGATGAAGCCGCCGTCCAGGGCGTGCAGCACCTGCGCGATCTCGTTGTTCGTCTGCCGCAGCCGCGGCACCACCTCGGTCGCGGCGAACCGCAGGATCTGCCGGACGGTGTCGTCGTCGGTCAGGGTGTCGGCAGCGGCGGGATCCCAGTCGGCGTCGGCCATGGAGGCGACCAGGGCATGTGCCCGCGCCTCGACCTCGTCAACCCGTCCGCGGTCCTCGTCGCCGGACTCGCTCAGGCCCAACGCCTCCCGCAGACCGGGCACCGACTGCTCGCCGCCCCACATCTGCCGGGCCCGCAGCATCGCGAGCACCAGCTCCACCTCGGCGTCGCCCTCCGGCGCGCGGCCCAGGATGTGCAGGCCGTCGCGGATCTGGACGTCCTTGATCTCGCACAGCCAGCCGTCGACGTGCATGAGCATGTCGTCGAACACGTCCTCGTCGGGACGCTCGGTCAGGCCCAGGTCGTGGTCCATCTTCGCCGCGCGCATCAGCGTCCAGATCTGCTGGCGGATCGCGGGCAGCTTCGCCGGGTCCAGCGCCGAGATGTTGGAGTGTTCGTCGAGGAGCTGCTCGAGCCGGGAGATGTCGCCGTAGGACTCGGCGCGCGCCATCGGCGGGATCAGGTGATCGACCAGGGTGGCGTGCGCGCGGCGCTTGGCCTGCGTGCCCTCGCCCGGATCGTTCACCAGGAACGGGTAGATCAGCGGCAGGTCGGCGAGCGCGGCGTCGGTGCCGCACGACGCCGACATGCCGAGCGTCTTGCCGGGCAGCCACTCCAGGTTGCCGTGCTTGCCGAGGTGCACGACGGCGTCCGCTCCAAACCCTCCAGCAGCCACCTCCGCTGAAATCCAGCGGTAGGCCGCCAGGTAGTGGTGGCTCGGTGGCAGGTCCGGGTCGTGGTAGATCGCGACCGGGTTCTCCCCGAAACCGCGGGGCGGCTGCACCATCAGCACGACGTTGCCGGCGCGGATCGCGGCGATGACGATCTCGCCCTCGGGGTCGGACGAGCGGTCCACGTACAGCTCGCCGGGCGCGGCACCCCAGTGCTCCTCGACGCCGTCGCGGAAGTCCTGCGGCAGCGTCGCGAACCATTCGCGGTAGCGGGCGGCGGAGATGCGGATCGGGTTGCCCTCGAGCTGCTCGGCGGTGAGCCAGTCCGGGTCCTGACCGCCGGCCGCGATGAGCGCGTGGATGAGCGCATCGCCGTCCTGCGCCGCGAGACCGGGCAGGGCGTCGTCGCCGTCGGCAGGTCCCACGTCGTATCCGGCGGCACGCATCTCGGTGAGCAGGTCGATCGTGCTGGCCGGGGTGTCGAGTCCGACGGCGTTGCCGATGCGCGCGTGCTTGGTCGGGTACGCCGAGAGCATCAGCGCGATCTTCTTGTCCGCGTTCGGAATCCGGCGCAGCCGGGCGTGCCGGACTGCGATACCGGCGACCCGCGCGGCGCGCTCGGCGTCGGGCACGTACGCGGTGAGGCCGTCGGCGTCGATCTCCTTGAACGAGAACGGCACCGTGATCAGCCGGCCGTCGAACTCCGGAACCGCGACCTGGGTGGCGACGTCGAGCGGGGACATGCCGTCGTCGTTGGCCTCCCACGCCTCGCGGCTGCTGGTCAGGCACAGGCCCTGCAGGATCGGCACGTCCAGGGCGGCGAGTTCGGCGACGTCCCACGCCTCGTCGTCGCCGCCGGCCTGCGCGTTCGCCGGCTTGGTGCCGCCGGCCGCGAGCACGGTCACGACCATCGCGTCGGCGCGGCGCAGGGTGCCGAGCAGGTCGGCGGGTGCGGTGCGCAGCGACGCACAGAAGATCGGCAGCGGGTTCGCGCCGGCGTCCTCGACCGCGCGGCACAGCGCCTCGACGTACGCGGTGTTCCCGGCCAGGTGCTGGGCGCGGTAGTAGAGCACCGCGACGGTGGGGCCGTCCACGCTGCTCGTCTCGCGCTCGAGGACTCCCCAGCTGGGCAGATGCACCGCCGGCTCGAAACCGTGACCGGTCAGCAGGACCGTGTCGGACAGGAAGTTGTGCAGCTGACGCAGGTTGTCGGCGCCGCCCTCCGCGAGGTAGGTGTGCGCCTCGGCCGCGATGCCCGCGGGCACCGTCGAGCACTCCATGAGCTCCGCGTCGGGGGCCTGCTCGCCGCCGAGGACGACGGTCGGAAGACCGGACGCGAGGACCGCGTCGATGCCGTCCTCCCACGCGCGCCGGCCACCGAGGATGCGGACCACGACGAGGTCGACGCCGTCGAGCAGCGCGGGCAGGTCCTCCGAGACGAGCAGACGCGCCGGGTTGGCCCAGCGGTAGTCGGCGCCGCTCGCGCGGGCGCTGAGCAGGTCGGTGTCGGAGGTCGACAGCAGCAGGATCACTGGTGCAGCCTTTCCGGGGTTTCGCGCCCCACGGCAGGGTTCGAACGAGTCCGAGGACTCGTCGAAGCGGTTCGGGCGGCGGAAGAGGGTCTGACTTTCACAGTGGCGCGACCGCCCGGAATCTCACCGGTTTCCTCTTCTGCCGCGGTCGCCGGTGATCCTACCGGTCAGGCGTGTGCGCACCGGCCGCCGCACTTCTCTAGCCTGGAGACGTGCCATCTCCACGCTCCGGCCCGGACAAGTGCCCGGGTGCTCTCCAGGTCCATCAGGCCGCCGACGGTCCTCTCGCCCGTGTCCGCCTCCCCGGCGGAGTCGTCACATCGCCGCAGCTCCAGACCCTGGCCGCGGCCGCGCAGGAGATCGGCAACGGCGAGATCGAGCTCACCTCGCGCGGAAATGTCCAGCTGCGCGCGGTCACCGACCCGGACGAGTTCGCGCGGCGCATCGCCGACGCCGGGCTGCTGCCGTCCACGACGCACGAGCGGGTGCGCAACATCCTCGCGTCGCCGCTGTCGGGGCGGATCGGCGGATTCGCCGACGTGCGCGGGCTGGTCACCGACCTCGACCGCGGGCTGTGCGACGACCCGGCACTGGCCGACCTGCCGGGACGGACGCTGTTCACGATCGACGACGGCCGCGGCGACGTGTCGAGCCTGCGCGGCGACTTCGGTCTCCACGCACTGCCCGACGCACGGTTCGCGCTGATCCTGGCCGGCGAGGACACCGGCGCCCGGGTGGGCGACGACGCGGTCGGCGTGCTGCTGGCGGCGGCACGAACCTTCGCCCACATCCGCGACTCCGCGTGGCGGCTGAACGAGATGCCCGGCGGCACCGAGCGCATCCTGGAGCGTCTCGGACTGGGTTACGGCGACCCGGTCGAACTGCCCGCAGCCGTCGAGCGCGGGCCGATCGGCTGGCTCGACCAGCCCGACGGACGCGTCACCCTCGGCGGCGGTCTCGCGTTCGGCACGCTGCCCGCGCGTCTCGCCGAGTTCCTCGCGGCCGTCGAGCGCCCGATCATCGTCACCCCGTGGCGCTCGCTGCTGGTGCCCGACCTCGACGAGTGGGCCGCCGAACAGGTCGTCCGGGTGCTCGCGCCGATGGGCCTGATCTTCGACGAGCACTCGCCGTATCTGCAGGTCAGCGCCTGCGCGGGACAGCCGGGCTGCGCCAAGTCGCACACCGATGTGCGGGCCGACGCGCGCACCGCGATCGAGAACGACGACCTGCCCGCCGACGGGCGTCAGCACTGGTCCGGGTGCGATCGCAAGTGCGGGCGGCCGCGCGGCGAGGTAACAGACGTGGTCTCCGGCCCCGACGGTTACCGGGTGGAAAACGAGTGTTCCTGATGCCTCTATCGTGTGGCGCATGATCGACTACATTCGCGACGGCGCGGAGATCTACCGCCAGTCCTTCGCCACCATCCGGGCCGAAGCCGACCTCGGCAGATTCCCCGCCGACGTCTCGCAGGCCGTCGTCCGGATGATCCACGCGAGCGGTCAGGTCGATCTGGTCGACGACGTCGCCTTCACCCCGAACGTGGTCGCCGACGCCCGCGAGGCCCTGCGCCGCGGCGCCCCGATCCTGTGCGACGCGAAGATGGTCGCGGCCGGAGTCACCCGCAAGCGCCTGCCGCGTGACAACGACGTGCTGTGCATGCTCGACGATCCGCGGGTCCCGGTGCTGGCCAAGGCAATCGACAACACCCGCTCGGCCGCCGCGCTCGAACTGTGGGGACCCAAGCTCGAAGGTGCGGTCGTCGCGATCGGCAACGCCCCGACCGCGCTGTTCCACCTGCTGAACATGATCGAGGCCGGCGCCCCGCGTCCCGCCGCGATCGTCGGTGGACCGGTCGGCTTCATCGGGGCCGCCGAGTCCAAGGAGGCGCTGATCGAGCACCCCGCCGGCCTCGAGTACCTGGTGGTACGCGGGCGTCGCGGCGGCAGCGCGATCACCGCCGCGGCGCTGAATGCGATTGCGAGCGAAATCGAGTGACGGACAGCATGAGCGCGGCAGGCAAGCTGTGGGGCGTCGGCATCGGGCCCGGCGACCCCGAACTGGTGACGGTCAAGGCCGCCCGGGTGATCGGTGAGGCCGACGTCATCGCGTTCCACAGCGCCCGGCACGGCCGCAGCATCTCCCGCGGCGTCGCGGCGCCGTACATGCGGGACGGCCAGATCGAGGAGCACCTCGTCTACCCGGTCACCACCGAGACGATCGACCACCCGGGCGGATACCAGGGTGCGATGGACGAGTTCTACGAACAGGCCGCCGCACGCCTGGCCGGGCACCTCGAGGCGGGACGCACCGTTGCGTTGCTCGCGGCCGGCGACCCGCTGTTCTACAGCTCGTACATGCACATGCACAAGCGTCTAGCCGACCGGTTCGAGGCCGAGGTGATCCCGGGCGTCACCGCGTTCAGCGCCGCGTCCGCAGCCCTGGCCGAGCCGCTCGTCGAGGGCGAGGAGGTGTTCACCGTCCTGCCCGGCACGCTGCCGCAGGAGGAGCTGACCCGACGCCTCCGCGAGACCGACGCCGCCGCCATCATGAAGCTCGGCCGCACATATCCCGCTGTGCGCCAAGCACTGAAGGACTCCGGCCGGATCGACGAGGCCCGCTACGTCGAGCGGGCGAGCACCGACCGTCAGCGCGTCGCCGCCGCCGACGAGGTCGCCGACGCGGACGTCCCCTACTTCTCGATCGCGATCGTCCCGAGCCCGTCGAACAACCGCGCAGAGACCGCACCGGTGCCCGGCGAGGTGGTCGTCGTCGGACTCGGCCCGGGCGACCAGGAGTGGACGACGCCGGAGGTCCGCCGCGAACTCGCCCGCGCCACCGACCTGGTCGGCTACACCACCTACATCGACCGGGTCCCGGTCCGCCCGGGTCAGCGCCGGCACGCGAGCGACAACCGAGTCGAGGCCGAGCGCGCGGCGATGGCCCTGGACATGGCCAAGCGCGGCGGACGCGTCGTCGTCGTGTCGTCCGGCGATCCCGGCGTGTTCGCGATGGCCGCCGCAGTGCTCGAGGTGGCGGCCGAGGACCAGTGGAGGGACGTCCCGGTCCGGATCCTGCCCGGCATGACCGCCGCCAACGCTGTCGCCAGCCGTGTCGGCGCCCCGCTGGGCCACGACTACGCGATGCTCTCGCTGTCGGATCGACTCAAGCCGTGGGACGTGGTCGCCAAGCGGATCTCCGCCGTCGCGGGCGCCGACATGGCGTTCGCGGTCTACAACCCGGCGTCGAAGAGTCGCACGTGGCAGGTCGCGGCGATGCGCGATCTGGTGCTCGAGCACCGCTCCCCCGACACCCCGGTGATCATCGGCCGGGACATCGCCGGGCCGCAGGAGTCGATCAAGATCGTGCGACTCGCCGATCTCGATCCCGCGGACGTCGACATGCGGTGCCTCCTGATCGTCGGGTCGTCCCAGACGACGGTCGTGGAGAACCCGCACGGCACAACGGTGTTCACGCCGCGGCACTACCCGGGCTGAGCCCACGTCGGGACGGGTGCCCACCGCGGTAGGTACCCGTCCCGATCACGCGCTGCGATCCGTTGTGCCGCCCGGACCGAGCGGGCGGACCGTGAACCGACGGCGGTACTCGCCCGGACTCAGACCGTGATGGCGGACGAAGCTGCGGTGGAGCCCCGCCACGGATCCGAAACCGGCCCTCGCCGCCACCGTCGGCAGCGGAGCGTCGGTGTGAACCAGCTGTTCGACCGCGGCCTGGATGCGCATACGTTCGACCACGGCCCCCGGTGTGCTTCCCGCCTCGTCGCGGAACAGCCGGGCGAGGTGACGTGGGGAGACGTTCACGCGGCGGGCCAGTGCCTCGACGGAAAGATCCTCGACCAGGTGCGCGGGGATCCACGCGAGCAGTTCGCCCAACCGGTCGGAAGTCGAGCGCGGCGGGCCCAGGTAGGCGCTGAACTGCTGCTGGCCGCCGGGGCGGCGCAGGTAGACGACCATCCACTGGGCGACGCGCCGGGCGAGGTCGTCGCCGTGATCGGCCGCCACGAGGGCCAGCGCGAGGTCGATTCCGGCAGATACTCCCGCTGAGCTCCACACCGGGCCGTCCTCGACGAAGATCGCGTCGGCGACGACCTCCACCTCGGGATGCTCGGACGCGAGAACGTCAGCGGTGGACCAGTGCGTCGTCGCCCGGCGTCCGTCGAACAGCCCTGCGGCAGCGGCGATGTGCGCACCGGTGCAGACCGAGGCGATTCTCCGGGCCACGCCACCGGACTCCACCAGCCACGCCACCAGCTCCGGATCGATCAGCGGACGGACGCCGCCGGCACCGACGACGAGTCCGCCGGGAACGAGGAGGGTGCCGACCTCCGGCCCGAGATCGTGCCACGAGCGTTCGGCGACCAGCGGAACACCCACGGAAGTGCGCACGAAACCCCGCCGCGCCGCGACGAGCACCACCTCGTAGTCGGCACTACCGCGACCGACCCGCTCGGCGGTACCGAAGACCTGCATGGGGCCGGCGACGTCGAGCATCTCGACACCGTCGAACACCGCGATCGCCACCAGATGTGGGAGGCCGGGACCGGCTTCCTTCCGCTCACTCATGTCAGCGAGTCTGGCAGTCCTCCGCGTCAGGACAACAAGCCCGACCGTTCATGTCCGTATATGCAATGAAGGAGTCATTGCAGACGCGAGGTGGGGCGATGACGATCGTGGGGTACCCGAACGAAACGGAGACCCCATGGCCGTCACCATTCCCGACTCGCCCACCGCGCTCGCCGCAGCCGACTTCGCGCGCGTCGCGGCGCCGCAGTTCCTGCTCAACCACAGCTACCGCACCTACCTCTTCGGGATGTCGGCGGTCACCGACGACGTCGACCGGGAGGCCGCGTTCGTGGCGGCGATGATCCACGACCTCGGGCTCACCGATCGCCATCGCGGCACCGACGAGTTCGCGGTCGTCGGCGCCGACCTCGCCGCAAAGATCCTGACCGAGCACGGATGGGAGCTGGACCGCATCCTCCTCGTCGAGCAGGCGATCCTGCGGCACACCAATCTGATTCCCGAGGACGATCCGACCCACCGGGTCGTCCAGGTGGGGGCGCAGATCGACGTGGCCGGATTCGGTGCCGAATCCATCGACCGAGTGAACCTCGTGGCGGTCCTGAAGCACTACCCGCGGCTCGACTTCGTACCGCGAATGCGCACGGTCTTCCTCGACGAGGCACACCGGCACCCCGCCGGCGTGTTCGCACAGCTGGAGAACGCCGTCACACTCTCCGAGCGCTTGTCCACCAACCCGATCGACCTCGAGAGCTGGTCTGACCACTTGACCACCTGATGTCCGACGCCTAGCGTCTGTGATATGGATCTCACCCCGGTGCGTCGTCGGTCGATCCCCGACGACGTCTTCGAGCAGTTGCTGGATGGCGTCGTCGGCGGCCGGTTGGCGCCCGGGGAGGAACTGCTCAGCGAGCGGCGGATGGCGGAGGCGCTCGGTGTCTCGCGTCCCGCGGTCCGCGAGGCGGTGAGCCGGATCGCCGCGATGGGACTGGTCGACGTCCGGCAGGGCGGGGCCACTGTCGTCACCGATCTGCGCCGACGGGCCGGGCTGGATCTGCTCCCCCGGCTCCTGGCCCGCGGCGGCGAGATCGACCTCACCGTCGCGCGCAGCATCCTCGAGGCCCGGTTGTGGAACGGCCCCAAGGTCGCGGAGCTGGCGGCCACACGCGCCGGCGACAATCTCGCGACCTCGCTGGGCGCCGTCCTCGACGAGCTCGAGGCCGACGCCGATCCGGTGCGACGTCAGCGGCTGGCGCTGGACTTCTGGGATCTGGTGGTCGACGGCGCGGATTCGATCACCTTCCGGCTGATGTTCAACACACTGCGCATGTCGTACGAACCGATGCTCGACGCCCTCGCGGTGGTGATGGCGGCCGAGGTGAACGAGGTCGACCGTTACCGGGCCATCGTCGACGCGATCCGTCGCCGTGAACCGGACGTGGCCTTCGAGGCCGCGCACGCTCTGCTCGAACCCGCCACCGCGCTGATCGCCGGCGCTCTCGGCTTTGCCGGCGACAACTTCGAGGAGAACTCGTGACCACAACCCGCACGAACTCGCCGGCCTTCGGGCGAAACGTCGCCCTCGGGGGCGCCTTCCGTGAGTTCGTCCGCCACCCGAGCCCGTGGATCATCGGCGTCCTGTTCGTCGGTGCGCTCACCGCCCGCCTGATCGTCGGCACCTGGAGTTGGGCGGACGCCCTCGTACCCGCGGTGATGCTCGCGCTGTTCCCGTTGCTGGAGTGGATCATCCACGTCTTCGTACTGCACTGGCGTCCACGTCGTGTCGTCGGACTCACGGTCGATCCGCTGCTCGCCCGCAAGCATCGCGCGCACCACACCGATCCGCGCGACATCCCGCTGGACTTCATTCCCGCGCCGGTGTTCGTGTGGCTGGTGCCGCTGCTGCTCGCGGTCACGGTGTTCGTCGCGCCCCGGATCGAGCTCGGGCTGACGTTCCTCACCGTCATCACAGCACTCGGAATGATCTACGAGTGGACGCACTTCCTCATCCACACCGACTACCGGCCGAAAACAGCGCTGTACAAATCGACATGGCGCCACCACCGCAACCACCACTACCGCAACGAGCACTACTGGTTCACGGTCACCACGTCGGGTACCGCCGACCGCCTGCTCGGTACCGAACCCGATCCCGACTCCGTCGCCAAATCGCCCACCGCGAAGCACCTGCACGGTATCGAATTCAGCGCGGGCCCCTAGCCAGGTGTGAGGTGCGGCTCGGTCAGCGCCCCGCGGCCGCGGTGTCTACGATCAGCCAGTGACGCATCAACGTGTTGAAGCAGTCGGCTGGCGACGCCCCAGCGCGTGGATGGCAATCGGGCTGATCGTGGCCTACCTCGTGTTCTACCTGTTGGTTGGGTGGCTGATCACGACGATCTTCGCCGGCGAGATCGACACGGACAACGTCCTGAGTTCGGCGCCCAGCATCCTGTTCGCTATGGCCTTGCCGATCGCGATCGGCGCCATCGCGCTGTTGATCGTCACTGTCCGGCTCGGCCTGCTCGGGAAGATCTTCGGGCCCCAACCCATTCGCGGACGCGGCTGGATGTGGATCGGCCCCGTGCTGGTTGTGGCCGCGATCATCGCACACCTGACGGGGACGGACTGGAGTTCGTGGACCGGCGGCCAGATCGCGGCAATGTTCGTGTTGGGAGGCTGCGTCGGCATTGCCGAGGAGTTCGCCACCCGAGGACTGGTGGTCCAGATCCTGCGGGACGCCCGCCACAGCGAGAAGTTCGTCGCGGCGATCTCGTCGTTGATGTTCGCGCTAATGCACTCGGTGAACCTCATCTCCGGGATGGAACTGACCACCGTCGGTGCCACCGTGATCTACACCTTCGCCTTCGGCATGTGCATGTACCTCACGATGCGCGTGACCGGCACCATCTGGGCTGCGATCGTTCTTCACGCCCTCACCGATCCGACGACGTTCCTGTCCTCGGGTGGCGTGGACACCACCGTCGGCACCTCCAACAGCGGCAGTGCGATCGCGGCACTGATCACGATCGTGCTCGTCGTGTTCGGTTTCGTCGCAGCGCTCCTCGTCCGAGGCAAGGTCGAAGCAGCCCAGTCTGCGCCCGCAGCTTGACCTCCCGGCCGGCCGCGTCAATCCCCGCGGCCGGCCATTGTTGTGCCACAACATAATTCAAAACCACCTCAGACGGCCCCGAACCACCCCAGGACCACACACCCCACCGAGCTCGAGCACCACGCCCACCCCCACACGCCGGCCCCCACCCGGGCATGCCATCACCCCAGCTCAACCCGCATAAAGCCCCCACACCCGAACGGGTGGGAACCGCGCCAGCACTTTCTGCCCGCCGCCCACCAGATCACCGTCAAACGTGTCCTCACCGACAACAGATCCTGCTACCGGTCAAAGGACTTCGCCGTCGCGCTCGGTCCAGTCGTCCACAAGCGCACCAGCCGGTACCGGCCGCAGACCAACGGCAAGGTCGAACGGTTCAACCGCACCCTCGCCGCGGAATGGGCCTACGGCGACGCCTACACCTCCGAAGCTGCTCGCACAGCGACCTATCGACAGTGAGTGCATCACTCTAATCACCGCCGACCCCACACCGGGATCGACGGCAAGTCGCCCATCGCACAACGTCCCTGGGAACTACACCTAGGTCACATTGGACGCACGCCCGCCTCTGTGATGTCGACGGGTTGATCGGGCACGGGACCCGCATCGCTCGGTGCACCAGCCCTGGTTCCTTCTGCGCGGAACGAAGAACATGCCGCAACTGGGTGCGGGGCAACGGCGGACGGTGAACGTATCGGGCGCGGCTATGAGCTGCAACGTCTCTCTCGCGAGTTCCGCGTCGACCGGGCCCCCGCGTCCGACTTGCCGGAGGAGGCCGGCCTCGTCGAGCTCGAGCACCAACGGCGCATCGGCGGCTAGCCCGTTGATCCGTGCGCGCAGGTGGGGCGGCAACGGCTCCGATTTGTGCGCAGCATCGAGAGCCTCTCGCACGACAGCGCGGAGCTCGACCAGTCGCTCCAGTGGCATTCGGGCCAGTCGATCGTCCGACACCTGCTGCCGCCACCGGGCAGTCAGCGCGGGATCGGTGAAGAAGTCGAGGTCCTCGCCGCGGCTCGCCCCCACGATCACGGTGTTCGCCAGGTCGAGCGCGCGACCTTCCCCGATCCACGGCATCTCATCCACGTCACGAATCACCCGTCCAATCCTAACGGATTCAGCTCTACAAAACCGTGATACGTTGTCACGGTCTTGAGACACTAAAACCGTGACAATCTGCTTGGAGGATGAGCGTGAGCAACACAATCGAGTACGTGCGATTCGAGGCCGCCGACCCGGATGCCCTGGTAGCGGCTCGCGGACGGATGGTGACAGTTCTCGAGGAGCGCTACGGCAGCGACTTCCTGGGTGCCCACCTCGCCCGATTCGACGACGGATCGCTGATGGACTTTCTGATCTGGGCCTCGCCGGAAGCTGCCGAGCGCGCGGCGCGGGAGATGCCCGAGGAGGGTCGCGCACAGGAGTTCTTCCGCGAGATCGGTGACGTCCACGAGATGCGGCACGCGACCGTTCTGCACACCGCATAGGTCCAGGAGACGAAAGAGGGGAGTTCGGTGCCGTGCCTACAGCGGACGAATTGTTGAACGCGCGGACGGTCAAGCAGCTGGCCGACTGTCTGACACGAGCGCACGCGGGTCCTGTTCCGCGGCTGCGCGGGTGCGGCACCGAACTGTCCGGTCGACGATTCTCGGAGCGTGTCGAGTCAATCCGTGACGCTCTGCTTGCCGACCTCCCTGCGGACTTCGGCTCTTTCGCTGCGCTACTGCGTACGGCGCTCGACGGCGAGGAATTCGCCGGTTGGATGATCTTCCCGGTTACCGAGGCGGTCGCTGTGCGAGGTATCGAGTTCGTCGAACCCGCACTCGGGCTCCTGGCTGACCTGACGCCGCGACTGACCGCGGAGACGGCCGTTCGCCCCTTCCTGCGGGTCGCCCAGGATCGCACACTCTCCGTGGTCGAATCCTGGACCCGCCATCCAGATGCCCATGTGCGACGGCTCGCGAGCGAGTCCACTCGACCCCGGTTGCCGTGGGCTGTTCGGGTTCCCGGCCTGACCGCCGATCCCCGGCCGACGCTGCCGATCCTCGACGCCCTGTATCGCGACGACTCCGAGTACGTGCGGCGATCGGTGGCCAACCACCTCAACGACATCAGCCACGATCACCCGGACCTGGCCGTCGCTGTCGCCACTCGATGGGCACACGTTCCCGACGCGTCCACCGCGTGGGTCCTCCGCCACGGACTGCGCACGCTCGTCAAGAAGGGGCACCCAGGAGCTCTGGGGCTGTTGGGGTACTCCGCCGACACACCGGTACACGTCGCAGGACCCGTGGTGCGCACAGAGTTCGTGGCCATCGGCGACAGCCTCGAGTTCGGCTGCACCATCACGAACACAGGGCCCGGACCGGCGGCGTACCTCGTGGACTATTCCGTACATCTCCTTCGGGCCAACGGATCCCATGTGGCGAAAGTGTTCAAACTCTCGTCGCGCACCCTCGAGGCCGGAGCCGAGTGGTCGATCGTCCGGCGCCACAACTTCGCGCCGATCACGACGAGGCGCTACTACCCAGGAACGCACTACCTTCAGATGCAGGTCAACGGTGTGCCGCACCCGGCGACCCAGTTCGAGCTCACCGCCGCCGATTCGCCGCGTCGTACCTGATCGGCGGTCCGCCTCGACGTGACACAACAGCCGACGCGGACCGGATGGACCGACTGCCGGGACTGCCCCGGGTTCAGTTGATCTGATCTGTGAAAGCTGTGGCGGTGATCTATTCGGGAGTGCCGTAGGTCATTCTCATCGTCTCGGGCTTGTTGATGAGGGTCATCAGATGGGTGAACGCATCTGTGCCGGCGACCATACCCATCGAGGTCTGCGCGGTGGTGAGCGTGTCCCATCGGTAGTCGAGAATCCATCCGTCATCGACATCTGCCGCGCGGTATAGGTCGCGCGACTGGAATCCGCCGATAGCGCGCAGCTCGTGATCGAGCGCCTCCAGCGCGTGCTCGAGGTCCCGGCGTTCGACGTTCGGGTGGGTGGTGAACTCGATGATCTCGATAACGGACATGAGCGTCCTTTCTGAATCGTTTGTATGGATCTAGATGGATCGGAGTGCTCGAGTGGCGATGCGTTCAGTGGCGGCCCCCGTTCCGGCGTGGAGCCATTGCTCGCAGAGAGCCCGGGCCCAGTCCGGGTTGGTCTTCGCGGCGTCGTTGATCCAGTTCGCTACCGAGTCCTGCACGTACCGGGAGGGGTCGGCGCGGAGCCGCTCGAGGATGGGCAGGCCCCGGCCGGGATCTTCTTTCAGCTCGGGGATGTGCGTAGCCCAAACCCCGCGAGGCCGTAGCGCTTCGCTCGCGAACCGTCGTATGCGCTCGGACCCGTCGCCGGCCCATCCGGAGAGGAGCTGAATGCTCGTGTTCAATTCGGCGGCCAGCGCCGGGCGCACGGCCATCCACGCCCACTCGCGTACCGCGAAATGAGGGTCGTCGGCCAACGGACGTACCGCCGCCAAGAGACCCTCGACGTCGGGACCGGTTGTGCCGGCGATCATGAAGCACACCCAGCAGCGGACCGTGTCCGACTGGTGTGTGGCGAGCACTACCCAGCCTTCGACGTCCAAGTAGTGGCCGAGCGCGGCACCGATGCGCTGCATCCGTTTGAGGATGCCCAACGACTGCGCCTCTGCGACGGCGGCACGCAGCTCAACGTCCGCGTCGGGGATGACGCTGTGGAGCAGGGTTACATGATCGACGGCCAAGGCCTCGGCGAGCGTGCGCGATGCCACCCGCCCCTGGCTCAGCGCAGTCAGGTGGTCAGCGTCGATACCGGCGCGCCGTCGCGCCCCGCGCCCGTTCATCCTTCGTCACCGCTGCGGAGGTTGCGTTGGATCGCGATCATCGTGCGGGCCGCAACCTCACGATTCTCGGCGCTGATCCCTCCGCCGAGCTGACGTAACCAGTCCGCATAGATCGGGGTGAGGGTGGCGACGAGCTGTTCGCCCGGTGCGGTGACATGGAGCGCGAGCGAGCGCCGATCACCCGCCTTTCCGTCCCTCGCGACCAGCCCTCGGCGTTCAAGGCCGTCGAGCAGTCCGGTGACCGTTGCCCGTGTGACATCAAGACGATCAGCGAGCAAGCCAGGGGTGATCCCCGGCTCCGCGCCGACCGCCAGCAGCGCGGCCAGTCGCCCCTCCGACAGATCATGGCCGGCGAGGAGCTCGGCGCACGCCGCATCGATCCGACGCGCCGTCGTCAGCAGCGTCATCACCAGCCGCGCCAACTCGTCCGCGCCGATCCGAGACAGCAACAGCTCTTCCTTCACGCCCACCCAAGTATTCATTAGCCGCCATACTATCAGGTGGCTTACTTCCCCCCTGTAGCTGGCGTGGCAGCTCGCTGGCGGCGTCGCACGGCTCCGACTGGTTAAGAAGGGTGGCTATCACCACCCCTCGGAGGACTATTCGCATGCCGGGCACTCGACGGACGCTGGGGGGTCTCGGAAATCGACCACTCGTCGAGAGAGGCCCCTCGACCGAAAGGAACCCGCCGCCATGCCGCCCACGAACCGGCTGGTGGATTCCAGCGGTCGGCGCAACCCGGGTCGGTTGAATCACACGACGAGCAGTCTGCGCAGGCGCTCAGCCGGTGTGTCCCAGCCGAGCGTTTTGCGGGGGCGGTCGTTGAGTTCAGCGGCGACGGTATCGAGGTGCTGACGGCTGTGGACGGACAGATCCGTCCCTTTCGGGAAGTGTTGCCGCAGTAGACCATTGGTGTTCTCGTTCGATCCTCGCCGCCAGGGGCTGGCGGGATCACAGAAGTAGGCAGGGATGTCGG
>NZ_QQAT01000011.1:106914-189110 GCF_003350365.1 Rhodococcus sp. AG1013 | reverse complement strand
CTGATCAAGGCCCAGGGGCCGTGGCGGACCGTTGACCAGGTCGAGGTCGCCACTCTCGAATGGGTCGACTGGTTCAATCACCGGCGGTTGTACGAGCACTGCGGCGACCTGCCGCCCGCGGAGTACGAGGCCCTCTACTACCGTGATCACCGAACTCAGCCAGTCGCTGAGTTCTCAAACTCGTAAGTCTCCAGACATGCCGGGGCGATTCAAACTGTCGTTGTAGTAGTCGTTGCAGTACTAGATCAGGTCCAGCGGCTCCCCGAACCGGTCGTAGTAGACCTCGTAAGCGAGCCCGCCAAGATTGGCTGGATCACCGACGTCGATGTGTGCCGGCATCCGGCTCGGCTCTGTGAGAACCGCTTCGTACCTCACCCGCCCCTGGCTGACGACCCACTGCGCTGCATCTTCCAGGCCATCCTCGGACTCATCGGGCCCCAGATAGGACCGATATGGCTCGTCCTGTAGCTCGGCGGCGAAGTCCAAGAACAGATGTTGGAACTTGTAGACGGCGTCCTTCGGCAGTCGTCCAAGAATTTCGCGAAGGCGTTCACGGCTCCTCGCGGACTCCTCTACAACGTCCCAGAACCAGTCGACGTCCGGACCCTCGTCGTGACGAACATCGTCAGCCAAAGCCTCTCCCAATCTTGCAGACGAGCAGACCTACCGGCATCCCATCGGCGATGAGGCCGGCCCGACCGCAACCGCGCGCGATCACTTCATCCCAGCACACGCTTGGAGACCATGCCTTGTCGGAGACGCCCTAACGGGATGTCGACCCTTCCGGCTCCTCTGGCTTCTCCGTGTCCGCGGTGTCCTCCGCCTCCTCCGGGCCCTCTGGGGCGCCGGCGGCGTCCTCCACCTGTGGAGTGCGGGTCGGCCGGATGAGGATCTCCAGTGCGAGAAGCGCGACCAGGGCAATGACGACGATCCAGAACACGACCAGTCCGGTCGGGTACCGCCAGAACACCAACAGCAGGGCGGCGACCCCGATGATGAAGCACCGCAATGGCACTCGAGCCTGACCTGCCCACCGTTCCACGTTGGTGGGGGTCCGGTCGGTGCGTGGGTGTCGCACAAGGTCCAACGACTTCCCGTATCCGCGGCGTATGGCCATGGCCGAGGACGAGCCACCGATCAGGTACGCGCCGAGCGCGATAACCAGGCCCACCACCGCGACGGCACGCAGACTCGTCCGCAGTGGCACGGCGACGGTGTCGATGACGGCGGTCGCCGCGTCCGGGGACAGCACATCTGCCGGAACCGCGTCGAGGTAGAACGCGCGTCCGACCAGGATTCCCACTGCCAGAACGAACATTCCGACGGCGACGGCCAGACCCGCGAGGGACAGGGTGTGCAGCCGTCGGCCGCGGGGCGCGATGCCGACCGCAGCGGCGGCGCAGGCGATCCCCAGCCACGGAAGTATCGCCGAGGCCTTGTCGAGCGCGTTGACCGCGCGCTGGGCCTTGACCAGGTCGGGGGATTGGAACAGCACGAACTGCTTGTCCACCGTCGGGATGTTCTCGGCGAAGGAGAATCCCCGATCCGTCAGTTCGGTGCGCACGTTGTCGATGATCGTCGCCAAGGAGATGCTGACGGTGCCGCTCTGGTCGACCTCCACGGAGCTGGGGCCGTAGTTTCCGGTCACGACCGCCACGAGCGCGTTGTGCGCGGTTCGGTTCGCCTGGATCCAGAGGTCCTGGAACTGTTGGGATTCGACGAAGGAAAGCACGGTCTCGTGGACGAAGCTCTTCGCCTGTCCCGCGATCACCGGCGCCAGGCCGACGACTGCCTGATCGACGCGGGGTGCCTTCTCGTTCAGGTTCGAGACATCGACCAGCGCGTTCAGGGCGTCGGCGGTGAGTGCCTCGATGTCGACCCGCGAGAAGATCTCGTCGGTGACCTGATTGGTGATCTCCGATTGGACGGCAGGGTCCTCGGCGAGCGGTGCGACGGTGGTGACGTAGCGATCGGTATCGAGGATCTGACTGCGGGTGAATCGGGAGGTCACCGACACGATGGCGAGGAGGGCGACCAGGATCAGCAGGATCGTGACCGCCGTCCAACGCAGCCAGTGATGCGGAGTCCGCGGCGCCGCTCCGGCAGCGCCAGCGGTGTCGGATTCCCGAGCACGCAAAGTCGCGACCTCGGAGCGCAATCGGAGTAGTTCCGAACGCTCGTCGCTGTCGAGGGGGCGGTCGTTCGTGCCCTCGTCCATCACGCTCCAATCCGATACGGGCGGTCGTCGTGCGAGTCAGGCCTCCCGGGGGTTCCAGGTGGCCACCGCCCAGATCACGACTGTGTTGAGCGCGACGAGCAGGATGGCCCACAGCGGGTAGTAGGGCAACCACATGAAGTTGACGAGAATCGACAGCGAGCAGATCACCATCGCGGCGACCCGAGCCCAGGTCGCACCGGTGAAGAGGACGGCGCCGACCAGCGCGATGATCACGCCGAGCACGAGATGGATCCATCCCCAAGTGGTGACGTTGAACTTGTAGACGTACTCGAGTCCGACGACGAACACCTCGTCCTTCGCCACCGCGGAAATCCCTTGGAGGAACTCGAGCACACCGATGGTGACCAGCAGGACTGCCGCCCCCATCGACGTCCCTTTTGCTACACCCTGCTTGACCACATCGTCGGACATGACCTCGTCCCTTCACTGGAGGGTGAAACCGGCCTGGTGCGACTTATTCTCCTCCGAGAGGACGCATCACGGCACCGATTTCATCTTCCCTTTTCCTCGGGGCTCACCATGCGGACAGAATGGGCGCTCCACGGTCGTGATCCGCGCCCGCGAGACGGTCATTCACTACCTGTCGCGCGGTGATCCGGCAGTTCGATCGCGGTCGCTTCGTCGAACAGCGTCGGTTCGGTGGGGTTGCCGAACAGTTCCATCTGACGCGGCTTGATTGCGTGCGGTATCGGTCGACCAGGATCGGGCAGCGCGACGACGCGCAGTGCCGATCGCAGCGCCTCGTGGGTCTGCGCCCACGCCCTCGCCTCGTGGTCGCACACGTCGGCCTCCTCCGAATCACCATCGGCACGGGCCTGTTCCGCGGACTCGCGCCAGCTGATCTCCTGCTCCGACGTGGTTCGCAGATAGTCGAGGAGCGCGTCGCGGTCGTGACCGCACACCTCCGCGACCTCCTCCGCGCTGAGGACACCGGCGCCGTGTGGATCCAGATGGAGCAGCGTCAACAGCGCCGCAGGCAGGTCGTCGTCGGTGTCCACGGAATCGATGGGATCCGGGTTCTCGGCGTCGGGGGACTCGACACCCGAGTCGTCGTCCGCGAACCGCGATCCGTCGAATCGGGCAGCGAACCGTGCGTCGACGGTGGGCAGGAACTTCCCGATCACGTCGATCGCGTCGACGAGATGACGCGGAACGAAGGGGTTGCCGGAGATGTCGATCGACGCGTTCAGCCGATCCTCGTCGAGGGTGAACCGGATATCGGGCCACTGTTTGGTGAGGTCGCAGATGTTCTCGGCCGCCCGCGTGCGTCCCGCGACCGCGTGCAGCAGCGGAATCCACAGTCGCACGAGTGGCTTGTCCGGGTGGGCGATGACGAAGACGGGCTGACTGCCGAGGGTGAGGACGACGTCGCCGTCATCGTCGAGCTGCGGCACGAAGCCCAGCGCCTGATCGACCGTGCGCGAGATCAGTTCCCGGAGTTCGGACGGGTCGCGGGGTGCCACCGCGGCGGTCTCGTCGAGTGTCGAGGATGCCGGCCGCGCTCCGTCGGAGGTGTCCGGTGTATCGGCACCGAGGAGATCGGTGCCCTCGAGCGTGCCGATGATCTCGGGGTTCAGAAAACTCGGGTGGGGGACGCTCCAGACCTCTCGCAGGGTGGTGACGGTCATCGCGGCGAGCTGGTCGGCCCAGCGCTGTTCCTTGTCGACGAAGAACGCGGGCGATCCCTCGTCGGGTTCCTCGTCCGGCAGGCGGGTGGGCCGCTCCCATCCCAGCGCGCACAGGCGGTCCTCGGACTCCGGCGACAGCACGTGTCGCGGCGCGAGATACGCGTTGGACGACACCTCGCTCCGCACGTATTCGTCGTCCCACACGAGGAACTGCACCCACGGTGTGAATCCGTCCACCGTGGTCTCCTCGATCCAGTCGAGAATCAGGATGTCGTCGTTCCGCATCGCGGAGAGATGGTCGGCGAGTCGACTCTGGAATCGCGTCCAGGACCGGTCGATCGCGTGGTCGAAGCTGTCGAAATCGAACATGAGCCCCCCTGTCCTTCGGGATGGAGCGTCACTCGGGAGGCGCCCCGCGGGGCCCTCCGTGTCGTGCTGTCATCAAGGTAGCGCGGACCTCCGACAAGTTCGGGAACGGCCGGTCCGGCGCGTGTTCGTCAGTTCGCGAGCAGTGCCGCGGCGCCGGCGGGCAGCTCGGATCCGGGGCGGCGTCGGAAGAGCTCCGCGGGCCGGCCGGTCCCGCTGCTCGACATCCGCCCGGTCGTCTCGAGCGAGTCGATGACCGTCCGCCGGAACGAGTCCTTCGGCAGTGCGTGCCCGTGGATCGCCTCGTACAGGCGCCTCAGTTCGAGGACGGTGAACACCTCGGGCAGCAGTCCGGACGGGTCGACGCGGTGCGCGTAGCGGGTGCGCAGATCGTCGATCGCGTGCGACACCATTTCTGTGTGGTCGAACGCGAGTGGTTCGGTGACCACGCGGCCCTCGATGCGAACGAGTCTCGCGGCGTGCGGAAGTCGGCCCAGCGGGAGGGCCGCGCCGTGCGCCATCGACAGCACCCATCCGCGGTCGTCGCGATCGGGGGCGTCGAACATCGCGAGCTGATGGAAGTCGGTGCCGGTGAGACCCGCTTTGGTCTGCAGCGCGCGCTCGGCGGCGTCGGACAACCGCTCGGCCGGGCGCAGGAACGAACCGGGCAGGGCGAGTCCGCGCGGGCCCTCGACCACCAGGACGTTCAGCTCCCCGGCGTCGACGGTGAGCACCGCGACGTCGACGGCGACGGACGGACGGGGATAGTCGGTGAGGGCCTTGCCGGCCGTGTCGGACCACGTCGTCTTCGCTGCTCGTTTCGTCACCCTTGCAGATTAGCGCAGTGATGATCTAATGTTTAGCGCAGAATCGATCTAAAGGGGGTTCGGGTGGAGCTGAACGAACGGACGGCCGACCGCGCGGCGGGCGTGCTGCTCGCGACCGCGGCCGGCGACGCACTCGGTGCGGGATACGAATTCACCACTCCCGGAACGGGAACGGTGATCGACATGATCGGTGGGGGGATCGGCGCGTTCGCGCCCGGCGAGTGGACCGACGACACCTCGATGACGCTCGTGATCGCGGAGGTCGCGGCCTCGGGTCTCGACATCGGCAGTGGTCCCGGGCTGGATGCCGTTGCTGCGCAGTTCGTCCGGTGGTTCGACGCCGATCCGGCGGACATCGGGAACCAGACGTCCGCGGTGCTGTCCCGGCGGCCGGTGTCGGCGTCCGAGATGGCCGAGGTGGCGTGGGCGGTGCCGGGCCGTAAGGGCGGCAACGGCTCGCTGATGCGGACCGCGCCGGTGGCGCTGGCCTACCTCGACGACGTCGACGGGTGTGTGCGGGCGGCGCGCGCGATCGGATTGCTCACCCACCACGACACCCGTGCGGTCGAGGCGTGCGAGATGTGGACGTACGCGATCCGGCATGCCGTGCTGTACGGGACCTTCGACGGTGTCCGTGGCTTCCTCGACGGTGCGCCGCGGCCGACGCGTGAGTACTGGGCGCCGCTGCTCGACACGGCCGAACGCGGCGGTCCGGCGGACTTCCCGAACAACGGCTGGGTCGTCGACGCCCTGCTCACCGCGTGGTGGGCGATCACCACCACCGACCCGTCCGGTCCCGAGCATCTTCCGCGGGCGCTCGAGCAGGCCGTGCGCGCCGGACACGACACCGACACCACCGCCGCCATCGCCGGTGGCCTGCTCGGCGCGCGGTGGGGTGCGTCGGAGGTGCCGGACCGGTGGCGGCGGATGCTGCACGGCTGGCCGGGTTACCGCGGCGAGGACCTCGCCCGCATCGGCGTGCGGATCGCATCGGGGCGCACGGTAACCGCCACTACTCTTAACGGGGAGAACGCATGACAGTCATCGACATCGCCGAGGGCGACATCACCACGATGCGGGCGGACGCGATCGTCAACGCCGCGAACTCGTCGCTGCTCGGTGGTGGGGGAGTCGACGGTGCGATCCACCGCCGCGGCGGACCCGCCATCCTCGCGGCGTGCCGGCAGTTGCGTGCGACGACGCTGCCGGACGGGTTGGCGGAGGGGGCGGCCGTCGCGACCACCGCGGGCAGCCTGGCCGCGACGTGGGTGATCCACACCGTCGGCCCGCGCTACTCGCGCCACGAGGATCGCACCGCGTTGCTGCGGTCGTGTTATCGGAGCGGTCTCGCGGTCGCGGACGACCTCGGTGCGGCCACCGTCGCGTTCCCGCTGATCTCGGCGGGCGCCTTCGGCTGGCCCACCGACGACGCGGTGATGCAGGCGGTGTCGTCGATCCGGGCGACCCGCACGAACGTCGGCGTCGTCACGCTCGTCGCCTACGATCCCGCGGTGGCGGCGACGATGCGTCGCGCGGTCGGCTAGAGCGTGTTTCGCGATCGGCGAGATGTCTGTGCCATCCGCGGACCGCCGAGGGGGCGCGCCGGCTCGGCACTTGCGCGAGATTGTCGTAGCGGCGGTGCCGCTTTCGGATCGTCTGCCACGGACCGAATTCCGCTGGCACGTCACGCCCCGCAATACCGGCCCTGGAGCGGCAGCTGATGCCTTCGAACACCCGGCTTGGATCGGCGGATCCTACTGCACTACTTCTGTTCTCGCCGATCGAACAGGTCGCGGCGTGTCAACGTCCGTTTGATCGACGTGGCGCCTTATCGTCGGTTCGTCAAATTCGCGCATGTGCGCCCGCTGGCTGTCGGGTGATGGAGGTCGGGGTTCCTATGGTCGATACGAGCACGCTCAACGGTCGGTACGGCGACGTGGTTTTCGCTCATGGGCGCAGTGACGAGCGTGATCGCCTGGACGCGCTCACCCGTTCACTCGATGAGATCTCGTTCGCGCGGCTCGACACGCTGCCCATTCGGCCGGACTCGCGGTGTTTGGATATCGGCGCGGGTACCGGAACGGTTGCCGCGTCTCTCGCCGACCGTGTCGCTTCGGGGCACGTCATTGCTCTCGATCGAAGTATTGCTCTTCTGGATCCGAATGCCCGCGAGAACCTCGAGGTGGTGGAGGCGGATATCACCACGGCGGAGTTCCCGCCCGGGAGTTTCGATGTGATTCATGCACGGTTGGTCCTCCAGCACCTCTCCGATCGGGAAGAGGTCATCGGTCGTGCGGTGTCGTGGTTGGCGCCGGGCGGCTGGATCCTGTTGAGCGAAGGCATCGACCCGTTCAGTGCCACCTCTCCGAACGACCTGTACAGCAGGCTGATGGCTGGTTTCGTTGACGCCCTCTATCGGACGATGGGCACGGATATGAACTGCGCACGCAGCTACCCGGCAGTACTCGCCGAGAACGGGATCGTGAACATTGGTATCGATGCGCACGTGCCGCCGGTCAGTGGCGGCAGCCCGACGGCAGAGTTCTTTCGTCTGAGCTGCGGTCAGCTGCGTGAGCCGATCGTTGCTGCGGGCCACCTCGACAACGACGAGTTCGACGCAGCTATGGCGCTGCTCGACGACCCGACCTTCGTTGATCTTGCGACGGGAATGATGTCGGTGTGGGGGCAGCGGGGCTGACCATCAGCGCATCCGGGTTGCGTCGGCACTGGGCATCGCGAGACAGCCCACCACCGTCGCCGACGCTCCGGAAGACGAACTGCGGCAGTGGAGGGGCGGCGGTGCAGTCAGTCGCCGCCGCGCACGCCCTCGTAGTAGCCGCGGATGTGGTCGACGATGCGTCGTTCCGCGAGCGGGGCGTCGCCGGCGGTCACCGCGTCGACCAGTCCGCGGTGCTCGTGCCGCAGTCGGGTGCACGTTGTGGGCCAGGCGGCGATGTCCACACCGCCGACGACGTACGACTCGATCGACGCGCGGAGTCCGGCCATCATCGCGGCGATCACCTGGTTGCCGGCGGCGTCGGCCATCGCCACGTGGAACTGGGCGTCGAGGACGAGGAATTCGTCGGCAGTCAGTGTCGGCTCGTCCATCGAGTCGAGCAGTTCGACCGCCGCGGTCAGATCCGCTGGTCCGTTCTGCGCGAGCGCGCGCATCACCTCCGACTCGAGCACGAGACGGGTCTGCACGACGTCGGAGACGGGAAATCCGTGCGCGGCCACCTGCATCCGCATCAGCATCGTCATGCCGCCCGTCGGACGGGCGACGATCATGGCGCCGGCCGTCGGGCCGGACCCGGTCTGCGCCTTGAGCAGACCGAGCGCCTCCATCACGCGCAACGCCTCCCGGACGGACGACCGCCCGACGCCGAGATCGGCGGCGAGGGTGCGTTCGCCCGGGAGACGCTGACCGGGTAGGAGCTCCCCCGAGACCATCATCTCCTCGACCTTGCTGAGCACGTGCTCCCACGCACGCGGGTGCGGCGCGCTCGGCAGGTCGGGGGACGAGAACTCGGAGGACATGACAGGTCAGCCTAGGCGCAGTGCCCGGGTCGTCCGAGTGCCCGGTGTGCCGCCGATGATCATGGCAGCATCCAGTTGAGCACCGGCGTGGACTGCAGGTACACCAGAACACACAGGATGGCGAGCATGCCGAGGCTGTAGCCGATGACCTTGCGGAGCAGGATCGGCTCGCTGCCGGCCTGACCCACCGCGGTCGCCGCGATCGTCAGGTTCTGCGGGCTCACCAGCTTGCCGACCACTCCGCCGGACGTGTTGGCGGCCACCAGCAGTGTCGGATCGATGCCGGCGGTCTGTCCGGCGGTCTGTTGCAGCTTCGCGAACAGCGCGTTCGCCGACGTGTCGGATCCGGTGACGGCGGTGCCGAGCCAGCCGAGGATCGGGGAGAAGAACGCGAAGATCGATCCGGTCGCGGCGAGCCACGTACCGATCGCGACGGTCTGACCCGACTGGTTCATCACGTAGCTCAGGCCCAGGACCGTCGCGACGGTCGCGATCGGCAGGCGCATCTTCACCACGGTCACGCCGAACGTCGTGACCGAGTCGCGGGCGGTGAGGCTGAAGCGTCCGTCGTTCGTCCAGATCGCGTAGACGATCGTGACGATGATGCCGCAGATCAGCAGGAGAGTGCCGGGGTTCGACAGCCACGAGAAGTTGAAGATCGCGCTGGACGCGGGATCGCCGCTGCCGGTGAGCAGGTTGCCGTACAGGCCGGGCCACTCCACCTTCCGGTCGGTGCGCGCCAGCCAGGCGGGCACATCGAAGCCGAGGGTCCACAGCTTCGCGATGCCGAACACGACGACCACGAGCAGGTACGGGAACAGGGACAGGAACACGCGCGACGGGCCGAGGCGCTCGGCCTCGACGTGCGAGCGCTGATCCTCGGGGGTCTTCGGCGCCCAGAACTGCAGCATGATCACCGCGGCGGCGAGTCCGGCGAGCGCGGCGACGACGTCGGTGAGCTCGTACGAGAAGTGGCTCGAGCACCAGAACTGGGCCAGGGCGAACACGGCGCCGGTGACGAGCGCGATCGGCCAGGCCTGCTTCATGCCGCGGCGGCCGTCGACCAGGAACAGCAGCAGCAGCGGCACGAACAGCGCGAGAAGCGGGGTCTGGCGTCCGACCACGGCAGCGATCTCGGTGGCCGGGATGTCGGTGAGGTTGCCGGCGGTGGTGATCGGAATCGCCATGGCGCCGAAGGCAACCGGTGCGGTGTTGGCGACCAGCACGGTGACGGCGGCCCGGATCGGGGGCATGCCGAGCGCGATCAGCATCGCGCCGGTGATCGCGACGGGAGCGCCGAATCCGGCGAGCGCCTCGAGCATGCCGCCGAAGCAGAAGGCGATCAGCATGGCCTGCACGCGCATGTCGCCGCGGCCGATCGAGTTGAACACCCGGCGCAGATCCTCGAACCGGCCGCTGACGACGGTCAGTTCGTAGAACCAGATCGCGGTGACGACGATCCACATCACGGGGAACAGGCCGAAGGCGATGCCCTGTAGGGCGGACAGTCCGGTCAGCGACGCCGGCATGTCGAAGCCGATGATCGCGACCAGTGCCGCGACCGCGAGCGCGCCGAGCCCGGCGTACCAGGCCTTGAGTTTGAAACCGGCCAACAGCACGAAGAAGGTGGCCAGCGGGACGAGGCCGACCAGCGCCGAGGCGGTGAGGCTGCCGCCGACGGCATCGGTCGCGGGGGTGAAGGTCACCGCGAGAAGCTCGGTTTCCACATGTAACTCCTGGTTCGCGCCGGGGTGACGGCGACTCGGGGACAGGCCGGATATGACCGCTGTGTGGTCAGACCACAGGGACCGTACACGATGACCCCGATCACATTCGAGGTCTGGACGAAACTTGGTGCAGAACTCCCGCTCGTGTGTGTCTGGCCGTTGACCATGCGTTACTGTGGTCAGACCACACCGTCGGACGATTCCGGAGATCCGCATGCGAATCGCGATTTTCGCCACGTGCATGGGGGACACGATGTTCCCGAATGCCCCCCGAGCGACCGCCCTCCTGCTGACTCGGCTGGGGCACGAAGTCGTGTTTCCGCCAGCACAGACATGTTGCGGGCAGATGCACGTCAACACGGGCTACCAGCCCGACGCGCTGCCGCTCGTGGAGAACTACGCCGACACGTTCGGCGACACCTCGATCGACGCGGTCGTCGCGCCGTCCGGTTCCTGCGTCGGCTCGGTGCGCCACCAGCATGAGATCGTGGCCTCCCGCTACGGGAGCGCGGGGCTGTGCGGACGGGTCGACACCGTCAAGGCCAAGACCTACGAGCTGTCCGAGCTGTTGGTCGACGTCCTGGGCGTCACCGACGTCGGCGCGTACTACCCGCATCGGGTCACCTACCACCCGACCTGCCACTCGCTGCGCATGCTCGGTGTCGGCGACAAGCCGTTGCAGCTGCTGCGGGCGGTCCGCGAGATCGACCTCGTGGAGCTGCCCGAGGCCGACTCCTGCTGCGGGTTCGGTGGCACCTTCGCGATCAAGAACGCCGAGACGTCGACGGCGATGCTCGCCGACAAGATCCGCAACATCGGCGACACCGGTGCCGAATTCTGTTGCGCCAGCGACTCGTCCTGTCTGATGCACATCGGTGGCGGGATGTCCCGGTTGCGGATGGGTGCCCGGACGGTGCATCTGGCCGAGATCCTCGCCTCCGTCGAGTCCGATGTGGAGGTGTCCGCATGAGCGGCGTTGCGCTCGGACTGCCGGCGTTCCCGCCCCGCGCGCCCAAGGGTGTCGGGTTCCTGCGCGGCACCGAGAAGTTCCCGGCGGCCGCGCACCACGAGCTGGCCAACACGCAGCTGCGCAGCAACATCGGCAAGGCCACCCACACCATTCGCGCCAAGCGGCTGAACGTGACCGGCGAGCTGCCCGACTGGGAGGACCTGCGCGACGCCGGGTCCGCGATCAAGACCGACGTGATGAATCGGCTGCCCGAGCTGCTCGTGCAGCTCGAGGCGGCGGTCACCGCGCGCGGCGGGACCGTGCACTGGGCGGCCGACGCGAACGAGGCCAACGAGATCGTCACCCGTCTGGTCCGGGAGACCGGCTCCGACGAGGTCATCAAGGTCAAGTCGATGGCCACGCAGGAGATCGAGCTCAACGAGCACCTCGAGGCGAACGGCATCCACGCGTACGAGACCGACCTGGCCGAGCTGATCGTCCAGCTCGGCCACGACAAGCCGTCGCACATCCTCGTCCCGGCGATCCACCGCAACCGCGCGGAGATCAGGGAGATCTTCCTGCGCGAGATGGCCGACGTCGACCCCGCACTCGACGACGACCCCAGGCACCTCGCTGCCGCGGCGCGGAAGTTCCTGCGGCACAAGTTCATGACCGTGCCGGTCGCGATCTCGGGCGCCAACTTCGGTGTTGCCGAGACCGGCACGCTCGGTGTCGTCGAGTCCGAGGGCAACGGGCGCATGTGCCTCACGCTGCCGCAGACCCTGATCACCGTGATGGGCATCGAGAAGGTGGTCCCCACGTACCGGGACCTCGAGGTGTTCCTGCAGCTGCTGCCGCGGTCGTCGACCGGTGAGCGGATGAATCCGTACACCTCGATGTGGACCGGCGTCACGCCCGGTGACGGCCCGCAGGACTTCCACCTGGTGCTGCTCGACAACGGCCGCACCGCCGCCCTCGCCGACAGCATCGGCCGGCAGGCCCTCAACTGCATCCGCTGCTCGGCGTGTCTGAACGTGTGCCCGGTCTACGAGCGCACCGGCGGTCACGCCTACGGCTCCACCTATCCGGGTCCCATCGGCGCGGTCCTCACCCCGCAGCTCGCGGGCATGGACGGCAAGGACGACCCCAACTCGACGCTGCCGTTCGCGTCGAGCCTGTGCGGCGCGTGCTTCGACGCCTGCCCCGTCAAGATCGACATCCCGTCGCTGCTCGTGGAGCTGCGGCACCAGAAGGTGGAGCAGTCGCGGTTCGGTGCCGAGGCGGCTGCGATGAAGGCGGCGTCCGTGGTGATGTCGTCGGCCAAGCGATTCACGTTGGCGCAGAAGGCGGCCGGCCTGGGTCGGGTGATGGCGGGTAAGAAGGGCAAGATCTCGACGCTGCCGCCGCCACTGAGCGGGTGGACCGCCGCCCGGGACATTCCTGCTCCGCCGAAGCAGACGTTCCGGCAGTGGTGGGATTCGGCCGAGGGCCGCGCCGCGATCGCGGATGCAC
The DNA here is from genome assembly GCF_003350365.1 of Rhodococcus sp. AG1013. Classification (NCBI taxonomy): domain Bacteria; kingdom Bacillati; phylum Actinomycetota; class Actinomycetes; order Mycobacteriales; family Nocardiaceae; genus Rhodococcus; species Rhodococcus sp. AG1013. The sequence goes on along the minus strand of NZ_QQAT01000011.1, from coordinate 176,325 downwards.
GAAAGGACGGTCAGTGATGAGTTCGCGTGACGTGATCATGGGCCGGATCCGGGACGCGCTGACGCTCGCCCCACCGGTCCCGCAGGAGATTCCGCGCACCTACCGGACCGGACGCACGATGCCCGACGCCGAACGCGTCGAGCTGCTGGTGGACCGGCTGGTCGACTACAAGGCCGTGGTGCACCGCAGCTCGGTGGCCGAGCTGCCCGAGGTGCTCGCACGGGTGCTCGGTGATGTCGGAGCGCGCCGTGTCGGTGTGCCTGCCGGACTGGATGATTCGTGGCTGTCGCAGTTCGGCGGCGAGATCGTCGTCGACTCCGCGGACATTCCGGCACCGGAGCTGTCCGACCTGGACGGCGTCGTCACCGCGTCCGCAGTGTCGTGCGCCGAGACCGGCACCATCTTCCTCGACGCACGCCCGGATCAGGGCCGTCGCGCACTGACCCTGGTGCCCGACCTGCACGTGTGCGTCGTGACCGTCGACAGCATCGAGGTGGGCGTACCCGAGGCCATGGCGCGCCTGGTGCCGGAGCGGCCCACCACCATGATCAGCGGGCCGTCGGCGACCTCGGACATCGAACTCGAACGCGTCGAGGGCGTCCACGGGCCCCGGAACCTGCACGTCGTCATCGTGGGCTGAGCAGTTCTCAGCGTTGTACGGCGGACCTGCGGATTCTCTCGCTCTCGGCAAACCGGTCCGCGAAAGCCCCACGGTAGTTGGACGATTGTCTGTATAAAGGTGCCCGTGCGTGATTCGTATCGCGCACGGGCACCTCTTTCGCTGGGCTCCTGCAGTCACATGCTGCGGGAATGTGCTTGATCGAACGGAGATCTGTGTGGCCCGATCCGCAGTCTGTCGTATCGCCGCCCCAACCGCTCCGACACCCAGCGCAGGGCCACTCAACCAACGGTGCGACCTCGATGTCGGCGGTCGCGACACCAGCGAGCAAAGGAAACACATGACATCACGAGCGATGACGCGTGGCATCGCCGTCGGCGCGGCAACGACACTGACGGCTGGTGCATTCGCCCTCCTCGGCGCAGGTGTCGCCGGCGCAGCCCCCGGGTCGATCACCTGGGACGACGGAAGCTCCCGTTTCACCCGCACCGTCAGCAACACCGCCCCCGCGGTCGGCGACACGATCACCGTGACGACGAAGTTCGACCGGACCAGCTGGGTCGACGAGTTCATCTACAACGTCAAGGACCGGCACCCGTCCTGCCTGGCCTACGTCCCGGGCTCGGCCAAGATGATCGGCCAGAGCGAATACCCTGTCTCCAATCCCGAGGTCGTCGCCGACGAGGGCAACGGGACCGGCTACGTCCGCGCTTCCTGGGGCGTCACCGACTGGGTGGTCCAGAATCGCCCCGGTTTCTTCCGGAACCCCGTCTTCAGCGTCAGCTACAAGGTCGGCCAGAACTGCGCCCGTGATACCGCCCTGGCCACCGGCATGGACTACGGCGGATCGCTCGGCAGCGGGAACTACGGCACCATGGGCCCGTCGATCACGATGGCCAAGACCGCCACCACGACCACCCTCGACCCCGTCGCCGGCGCCCGCGTCGGCGTGCCGAGCACGCTGACCGCCACCGTCACCGGCGGCGCGGCGGGTGACACCGTCGAATTCCGCGACGGCGCAACCGTAATCGGCCAGGCCACCATCGATGCCGGCGGAACCGCGACCCTCGCCTGGACCCCCACTCTCCGGGGCAGCCATGCACTCTCCGCGGGCTTCCTCGACACCGCGTTCTCCACCGCGTCCCAGTCGGGGACGATCACCGTGCAGGTCGCCGAGCAGAACATCACCTCGACGGTCGCGCTTGCGCCGGTGACCGGCGCCCAGGTCGGCCGCGCCTCCACCGTCACCGCCACGGTCAGCCCCACCGCGGCAGGTGGCACCGTCGAACTCCGCGACGGCACCACGACACTGGCGACCTTGCCGGTCGGCAACGACGGGAAGGTCACCTACCAGTGGGTGCCCACGGTGGCCGGCAGCCACACCCTCACCGCCACCTTCTCCGGCCGTGACGGCGTCACCGGATCGGGCACCACCGTGCAGGTCAACGTCGCCGAGGCACCCGTCTCCACCACCGACTCGACCACCACCCTCAACCCGCTCGGCAGCGTCGCCGTCGGCACGGCCACGACCCTGACGGCGAAGGTCAACCCCGCCAACGCCGGCGGTACCGTCACCTTCAAGGACGGCGGCACCGTCATCGGCACCGGCCAGGTCGGATCCGACGGGACTGCCACCACCGCGTGGACCCCGGCCACCGCCGGCCAGCGGACCGTCACCGCCGAGTACTCGGGCCAGGGCACCGTCAACGCCTCCTCCGATCAGGTGTCCGTGATCGTCGCGCCCGGCGGCGACCCCGGAGGCCCCGGAACCGGCGGAACCGGCAGCCTCGGCTCGCTCGGCGGCTTCGGATCCGGCAACTAGCAAGTAGCGCGCAGCCACCGACAACGACGGGGTCTGTTCCCGGCCGACAACGGCCCGGGAACAGACCCCGCTCGACCTGGTGCCGAGAATGTTCTGGCGGGAACCGGGAAGACCTGAGGCCTGTCGATTCCGCAGGGTCTGGTTTTGTACAAAACTCTGTCGTGCCCCGAGGTGTGCTGGCGGCTCGGACCGACGGCCCTCCGGATAGGCTGAGTTGTCCGGAGCATGTGATACTCCTAGGCCCTGGAATTGCCCGACGACACGGTGCAGGGACGCCGAGGGGGTACGGAATTTGCTGACGCTGCACCGCGCGGAGAGCGCTGGAACACTCGCGTCCGCGCTCGCCGATGTACTGGTCAGGCCCCTCTCGGATCCGTTCCAGCGCGAGGTGGTCGCGGTGCCCACGAAGGGCGTCGAGCGGTGGCTCACACAGCGGCTGTCCCGCGTCCTCGGCGCGGTCGACGGCGACGGGATCGCCGCCAACATCGACTTCCCGTCCCCGACGCGATTGGTGGACGGGGCGCTGGCCGCGGCCACCGGCTACGACATCGACAGCGACCCCTGGCATCCCTCGCGCATGCTGTGGACGCTGCTGGCCGTCATCGACGACTGCGTGGACGAATCCTGGTGCTCGGTACTCGCGCGGCACCTCGGCCACGGCAGCGACGATCACCGTGCGGGGCGCCGCTACGGCACGGCCGCGCACCTGGCCGAGCTGTTCCGCTCCTACGGCGCGCAGCGTCCCGCGATGCTCGTCGACTGGGTTGCCGGCCGCGACACCGACGGCACCGGCGCCCTGGACGACGACCTGTTGTGGCAGCCGCAGTTGTGGCGCCGACTGCGCGAGCGCATCGGCAGCCCCAGCCCGGCCGAGCGACTCGACCACGCGTGCGCGCGGCTGCGCACCGAACCCGGGCTGCTGGACCTGCCCGAGCGTCTGTCCCTGTTCGGTCCCACCCGGCTCGGCACGGACCAGATCGCGGTGCTCTCCGCGATCGGCGCGAATCGCGATGTGCACCTGTGGACTCCGCATCCCAGTCTCGAGATGTGGGGTGGGATGGCCGACACCGATCCGCCGCGGCGCCGCGTGGACGACCACCGCGCGCTCGAGGTGGCGCATCCCCTGCTCGGCAGCCTCGCCCGTGACGTGCGTGAGCTGCAGTCCCGGCTCCGCGCCACCGACATGGTCGACGTCCACCACCCCGGACCGCCGCGGCCCCCGACGCTGCTCGGCCGGCTCCAGTCCGACATCGCGGCCGACCGCGTGCCGTCCGCGTGGACGCACGACGACACCGTCGAGATCCACGCCTGCCACGGGCCCGCCCGCCAGGTCGAGGCGCTGCGTGAGCGCCTGCTGCACCTGTTCCAGAACGACCCGACGCTCGAGCCCCGCGACGTGCTCGTCATGTGCCCCGACGTCGAGACCTACGCACCGCTGGTGCGGGCCGCGTTCGGGCAGGGCGTGCAGGGGCAGCTCAGCCATCCCGGGCACCGGCTGCGGGTGCGGCTCGCGGACCGGGCGCTGCACCAGACCAACCCGGTCCTCGGTGTCGTCGCGACGCTGCTGGACCTCGCCGACTCCCGTGTCACCGTCAGCCAGGTCCTCGACCTCGCCGCGACCGCGCCGGTGCGCCGGCGGTTCACGTTCGACGACGACAACCTCGAGCGGATGCGCGAGTGGACTACCTCGGCCGGCGCCCGCTGGGGCATCGGCCGTCGTGAACGCGGAACCTTCGGGCTCGCCGACTTCGAGCAGAACACCCTCAGGGCGGCGCTCGACCGCATCCTGCTCGGCGCCGCGGCCGACGACATCGACGACGAATGGCTTTCGCTCGCACTGCCTCTCGACGACGTCGAGAGCAACGACATCGGCCTCACCGGACGGCTCGCCGAGTACGTCGACCGGCTCGACGTCGCGCTGCGCGGGCTCACCGGCCCGCAGTCCGGGGAGCAGTGGTCGGCGGCGCTCGGTCGGGCGCTGGACCTGCTGGTCGACGTGCCGGAGGCGGACGCCTGGCAGCTGGGGCAGGCCCGGCGGGAGCTGGCCGCCGCCGTCGAGCACGGCGGTGACGCGCAGCTGCGGCTCGCCGACGTCCGCGCGATGCTGCGCTCCCGCCTCGCGGGCCGACCCACCCGGGCAAACTTCCGCACCGGCGAGCTCACCGTCTGCACGATGGTGCCGATGAGGTCCGTGCCGCACCGCGTCGTGGTACTGCTCGGGCTCGACGACGATGTGTTCCCGCGCGGCACCAACATCGACGGCGACGACGTGCTCGCCCGCGATCCGCTGCTCGGGGAGCGGGATCCGCGCAGCGAGGACCGGCAGTTGCTGCTCGACGCGATCATGTCCGCGACCGAACGTCTGCTGCTGTTCTACACCGGTGCCGACCCGGTCAACGGCACCCCGCGCCCGCCGGCGGTGCCGCTGAGCGAGCTGCGGGACGTGCTCGAGGCGATGACAGGGTCGGACGCCGTCACGCGACATCCCCTGCAGCCGTTCGATCCCCGCAACTTCGATCCGGATCGACCGCGGAGCTTCGACCGCGCCGCGCTCGCCGGTGCCCGGGCCGCGCAGCAGCCGCCAATGCCGCTGCCGGACTTCCTGCCGGAGCCGTTGACGCCGCTCGAACCGGGCGATGTGAACCTCGCCGAGCTGATCTCGTTCCTGGAGAACCCGATCCAGGGCTTCCTGCGCCAGCGACTCGGATTCCGGGTGCCGGATCTCGACGAGGACGTCGCCGACGCCCTCGACCTCGAACTGGATCCGTTGGCGCGGTGGGGGATCGGTGAGCGCATGCTCGCCGCACGCCTGGCGGGCGTCGACCCCGCGGCGTTCCGGGCCGCGGAGTGGCGGCGCGGCACCCTGCCGCCCGCGAAGCTCGGCGACACCGCGCTGTCGGAGATCGAGTGGACGGTCGACTCCCTGGCCCGGTCCGCCAGGCCGGTGCACACCGGGCGATCGGAGGCCGTCGACATCGACGTCGACCTCGGCGGGCGTCGGCTCGTCGGCACCGTCGACGGGCTGCACGGCGACGTGCTCGCGCGCACCACGTTCTCCCGGTTGGCGCCCAAACACCGGATCGGTGCGTGGGTACGGCTGTTGGCGGTCGCATCGACGGGACGGGCCGAGAGCCTCACCGCCGTGACCACCGGCCGCGGCAGCGGCCGCACCCCCGTCATGCGTTCGTCGCTCGCGGCGCCCGAGGAGCCGGTGGAGATCCTGGCGCGGCTGGTGGCGATGCGCGACCGGGGCCTGGTCTCACCGCTGCCCGTGACGCTGGGCGCGTCGGCGGCCTACGCCGACCAGCGGTTCCGGGGTCGGTCGATCGAACTGGCGCTGGTCGCGGCCGAACGCGCATGGGGTGGCGACTTCGGCGACGGCAAGGACCGTCACGTCCAGTTCGTGCACGGGTCCGGCGCGAGCCTGTCGGTGCTCACCGAACAGCCCGCGCCGCCCGGAGCGTACGAACCGACCTGCTTCGGCACCGAGGCCGCCGTGCTGTGGGGCCCGCTGCTCGCGGCCGAGACCCTGGGAGAGCCGTGACCGCTGGAATCGTCCCGACGGTGACGGACACCGCGTTCGACCTCTTCGCGCCGCTGCCCGCCGGCACCACCGTGCTCGAGGCCAGCGCCGGCACGGGCAAGACCTACGCCATCGTGGGGCTCGCCGCCCGGTTCGTCGCCGAGGAGGGCATCGACCTGTCGCAGCTGCTGCTGGTCACGTTCAGCCGCGCGGCCACGAAGGAACTCCGCGAACGGACCCGGGAGCGGTTCGCCTCGGCCGCAGCGGGATTGGCAGATCCCAGTGGTGCTCGGGCCAGCGGCGACCCGCTGGTCGCGCACCTCGCGGGTGCCGACGACGCCGAGGTGTCGTCGCGTCGGCGACGGCTGCTGCAGGCGCTGTCGGACTTCGACGCCGGCACCATCGTCACCACCCACAGCTTCTGCCAGCGGATGCTCGACGGCCTCGGCATCGCCGGGGAGCGGGACCCGGACGCGGTGCTGGTGGAGGAGGCCGAGGACCTCGTCTCCGAGGTGATCGCCGACCTGTTCCTGCAGCGCTTCGCGCGGTCCGACTCGCCGACGCTCCGGCCGTCGGAGGCCCGCGCCGCCGCCCGGGCCGCGATCTTCGACCCGCAGTCGACGCTGGCCCCCGAGGGCGCCGACGGTGGCCGCGCCGGGGACGCCGTCGCGTTCGCGTCCGCGGTCCGGAGCGAGGCGCAGCGCCGCAAGCGGCTGGCGGGCATCCGCGACTTCGACGACCTGCCCGCGCTGCTGCACGGGGTGCTCACCGATCCCGAACACGGGGCGGCGGCGTGCCGGCGGGTGCGCGACCGCTACCGCGTCGTGCTCGTCGACGAGTTCCAGGACACCGATCCGCAGCAGTGGGGGATTCTGAGGTCCGCGTTCCACGGGCACTCCACGCTGGTTCTCGTCGGTGATCCGAAGCAGGCCATCTACGCGTTCCGCGGCGCCGAGGTGCTCAGCTACCTCGACGCCGTCGGGGCCGCCGGCAGCCGCCAGGAACTGACCACCAACTGGCGGAGCGACGCGGAACTCGTTGCCGCGCTGGGGCATCTGCACGGTGGTGCGGCCCTCGGGCATCGTGACATCGTCGTGCACCCGGTCTCGGCGGCGAAGACGGGTTCCCGGCTGCACGGTGCCCCGCCGCTGCGTCTGCGGTATCTGTCCCGGGCCGGGGCCGGACGGCTCAACAACTCGGGCTACCCGGCGGTCGGCGCGCTGCGCACGCGTGTTGCCGCCGACGTGGCCGCCGACATCGCGCGGCTGCTCGACAGCGACGCCACGCTCGACCTGAACGGCGCGGCGCGTCCCGTCGAACCGGGGGACATCGCGATCCTCGCGGGCACCAACGCGCAGATCGCGCTGGTCCGCGAGGCCCTCGACCGGGCCGGGGTGCCGTCGGTGCTCGCCGGTGGCACCAGCGTGTTCGAGACGCCCGCCGCGCAGCATTGGCTGCAGGTGCTGCAGGCGCTCGAGCAGCCGCACCGACCCGATCGGGTGCGGCTCGCCGCGCTCACGCCGCTGCTCGGCTGGACCGCCGAGGAGATCGACACGCGCAGCGACGAACTGGTCGCGCGCGTCGGCGGGCGGCTGCGGGAGCTGTCGGCGGTGTTCGCGCAGTCCGGGTTCGCGGCGCTGTTCGAGCGGCTGGCCGCCGACTCCGGTCTCGAGGCCCGGTTGCTGACGATCACGTCGGGGGAGCGCACCCTGACGGACCTGCGGCACATCGGGCAGCTGCTCGGCGCCGTCGCGGTCGACGAATCGCTGGGCCTCACCGCACTCACCGGCTGGCTGGTCGACCGGATCAAGGACCCCAAGTCCGGTGGCGGCGACCGCAGCCGACGCCTCGACAGCGACGCGGCGGCCGTGCAGATCGCGACCGTCCACGCCAGCAAGGGGCTCGAGTACCCCATCGTGTACGTGCCGTTCGGGTGGAGCACCGGACGGTTCGCCGACCCCAACCGGCTGCTGCTGCACGACGACGAGGGCCGGCGGATCCTCGACATCGGCGGCGAGGGCAGCCCCGGCTACGGGGAGCGCCGACGCCGCCGCGACGCCGAGGCGGCGGGCGAGGACCTGCGGCTGCTGTACGTCGCGCTCACCCGGGCCCAGTGCCAGCTGGTGCTGTGGTGGGCGCCGGCCTACTCGACCAACGAGGCACCGCTGCACCGGATGCTGTTCGGGCGCGAACCGGGCGAGGGCGACGTCCCGCAGAAGGTGGGGGTGCCGGAGGATCCCGTTGTGGCGCAGCAGCTCACGAGCTGGGCGGAGGCCGCGCCGGTGACGATCGAGGTGGAGGCCGTCGGCGCCGACCCGGTCCCGGAGGTGTCGTGGACGCCGCCGCAGGAGGAGACCGGCGAGCTGGCGGCCGCGGTGTTCGATCGGGTGCTCGACGCCGGATGGCGGCGAACGTCGTACTCGGCGCTCACCGCGTCCGCGCACGAGCACCCGGGCGTAACCAGCGAGGCCGAGGAACCCGAGACCGACGACGAGCCGGCCGAGCCCGCGCTGATCGCCCCGGCGCCCGCGCCCGGGCTCGCGTCGACCATGAACGAGATGCCGTACGGCGCGGTGTTCGGCACCCTGGTCCACGAGATCCTCGAACACGTCGACACCGCCGCCGACGACCTCGAGGCCGAGCTGCTGCGGCACTGCCACGAGGCCGTCGCGGCCCGGATGTCGCAGGTGGATCCGGCGGCACTGGCGGCCGCGCTGCTGCCGGTGCTGCGCACCCCGCTCGCCGGGGGCGGCACCCTCGCCGACGTCGCGCCCACCGACCGGCTGCCGGAGCTGGACTTCGAGCTGCCGCTCGCGGGCGGCGACGATCCCGCGTCGATCGCCGTGACACTGCACCGGATCGCCCGGCTGCTGCGCACGCACCTGCCCGCCGACGACGTGCTGGCCCCGTACGCGGACCGGCTCGCGACGCTCGAGCCCACCCCGCTGCGCGGCTACCTCACCGGCAGCATCGACGCGGTGCTGCGTCTCGCCGGCGTTTCCGGCCCCAGATTCGTGGTGGTGGACTACAAGACCAACCGCATCGCGCCCGGCGAGCTGACCACCGCCGACTTCACCCGCGACGCCATGGCGGGGGAGATGATGCGCTCGCACTATCCGCTGCAGGCGCTGCTGTATGCGGTTGCGCTGCACCGGTATCTGCGGTGGCGGCTGCCCGGCTACGACCCGGCGACGCATCTCGGGGGCGTGCAGTACCTGTTCGTGCGCGGCATGGTCGGCCCCGACACCCCGGACGGTGCCGGGGTGTTCGACTGGGATCCACCGGCCGCGCTGGTGGTGGAGCTGTCGGATCTGTTGGCCGGCATCACCGATCGTGAGGGAGGCGCATGATCGAGGCGCGGGTCGCGCAGCGCGGCAAGGGTGTGCTGCGCGAGTTCAACGAGGCCGGGGTGCTCGAGGCGGCCGACGTGCATGTCGCGCTGCGGCTCGCGACGCTCGGCGGGGAGACCAGCGAGCCGGTGCACCTGGCGACCGCGCTCGCGGTGCGGGCCGTGCGATCGGGCTCGGTGTGCCTGGACCTCAGCCGGATTCGGGAGGTGACGGTCGACGAGGGGTTCGAGGTGGACCCGGCGGCGCTGCCGTGGCCCGACGACACCGTCGTGATGGACGGGCTGCGGTCGAGCCCGCTGGTGATCGGCGGGGACGCGGGTCCGCTGCGCCCGCTGCGGCTCGTGGAGTCCGACGAGGGCAGCCTGCTGTACCTGGACCGGTACTTCCGGCAGGAACAGACCGTGAGGCGCATCCTCGACGAGCGCGCCCACGGGCACCCCGCGGTGGACGAGAACCTGCTGCGCGCCGGGCTGGACGAGTTGTTCCGGGACCACCAGGATCCGTCCCGGCCGTCGGACGCCCCGGACCGGCAGCGGATCGCGGCCGCCGTCGCCGCCACGCACCGGACGTCGGTGATCGCCGGCGGGCCCGGCACCGGCAAGACACACACCGTCGCGCGGGTGCTGGCGCTGCTCGAACGCCAGCAGCCCGGCCTGCGGATCGGACTGGCCGCCCCCACCGGAAAGGCCGCGGCGCGGCTGCAGGAGTCGGTGCGCGAGCAGGCCGAGGTGGTGGGGCTGCGGGCCGACCTGTCGGCGATGACGCTGCACCGGATGCTCGGCTGGCAGCGGGGGACCAGCCGGTTCCGGCACAACGAGACCAACCACCTGCCCTACGACGTGATCGTGGTGGACGAGACGTCGATGGTGTCGCTGACGATGATGTGCCGACTGCTCGAGGCCGTGCGGCCCGAGGCGCGGCTGGTGTTGGTCGGCGACCCGGACCAGCTCACCTCCGTCGACGCCGGTGCCGTGCTCGCCGACCTGGTGGCCCGCCCGGTGACCGGGGTCGAGAACCCGGTGCTGGCGCGCGTGGTCGGCGCGGACCTGTCGGCGTCGGACGATCCCGCCGAGGCGGCGCTGAGTGTGTCCGAGCGGGACCGACTGCGCGGCGGCGTGATTCGGCTCAGCCGGGGACGGCGGTTCGGGGGCGCGATCGCGCAGCTGGCGGTCGCGGTGCGCGACGGCGACGAGGACCGGGTGCTCGAGATCCTGCGCAGCGGTGAGCCGGACGTGTCGTTCGTGGCGCCCGACGAGCTGTCCGCGCTGCGCTCCGACGTGGTGACGACGTCGGCGGCGGTGACGGACGCGGCCCAGGTCGGTGACGCGGTGGCGGCGCTGCGGGCGTCGGAGCAGCATCGGCTGCTGTGCGCGCACCGGGAGGGCCCGTTCGGCGCGTCGTGGTGGGCGCGCAACGCGATGGACTGGGTCGGCGAGACGATCGGCGGCCGGCTCGACGCCGAACGCTGGTATGCCGGGCAGCCGCTGATGGTGACCGCGAACGACCACGAGACCCGGATCTACAACGGCGACACCGGAGTTGTCGTCACCGGCGAGGACGGCGAACTGGTGGCGGCGTTCGCGCGCGGCGAGGAGCCGTACCTGCTGCACCTGAGCCATCTGGCGTCGGTGCAGACGGTCTACGCGATGACGATCCACCGCAGTCAGGGCAGCCAGTACGACACCGTCTCGGTGATCCTGCCGGGGGAGGAGTCGTCGCTGCTGACCCGAGAGTTGTTGTACACCGCCATCACCCGAGCCCGGACGCACGTGCGGATCGTGGGCACCGAGGACGCCGTCCGCGCCGGCGTGCAGCGTCGGGTCCTGCGGGCGAGCGGGCTGCGGCGGGGGTGAGGGGGCGCCCCTCGGGGCGCTGACCCGGCCCGGAACAGCACGGGCCCAGATCGCTACGAGGCCGGACGGGCTCGGATCATGTCCAACGTCTCGTGCAGATACGCCCCGAACACCGCCGCCATGTCGACCGACTCGGCGTCCAGCAGCCACTGCTGCTGAAGGCCGTCCATGATCGCGACCAGTCGGAACGCATGCGCCTCGGGGTCGACGTCGGAGCGGAACTCGCCGGACGTGACCCCGCCGCGGATGGCGTCCCCGATGAACCCCCGGATGCGGCGGTAGCGGGTGCGGGCCCAGGTGTGGGCGGGATGATCGGCGGTGGCGGACTCGGCGCTGAGGACCGTGAAGAGTTGGACGAGTCCGGGCACTCGCTGGTTTCGTTCGACCAGGTCGACGAGGGCCTCCATGGCGGCGATCCCGGTCAACGGCGTGCCGTCGGCGTCGACGAAGCGCTGGGCGTCCATCTCGTCGCGGAGGTCCAGCGTGGCGGCCAGCAGTTCTTCCTTGTTGCGGAAGTGGTGGAGCAGGCCGGGTTGGGAGAGTTCGGCACGCTCGGCGATCCGGGCAAGCGAGGCGCCGCGGTAGCCGTTCTCGGCGAACTCCTCCATCGCGACGTGCAGAATCCGGGCGCGCCGGGCCCGGCCGACGGCGTAGCTGCCGCCCCGTCGAGGACGGGTGGCTGCATCTCTGCCCTTCTCGCGGGTGGTCACGGTCTCACTGTAGGCGGGCAAATGTAACGGCGAGATAACAAACCTAGTACGTACTCGGTATTTGCGGTTAGCCTCGATTCCGGCGGTCGAACAGACCCGGTCCGCGTGACGTTCGAAGGAGTGCCGGTTGTGAACAGCCGAGACGGTGTGACTGCGGTGGACGAGGGCAAGCTGGGAAAGCTCCTCGCGGAACTGACGCTCGAGGAGAAGGTCGGTCTGCTGACCGGCGCGGACTTCTGGTCCCTCGACGCGATCGAGAAGATCGGCCTGCGCAAGGTGCTCCTCTCGGACGGCCCCAACGGCGTCCGCGGCACGACCTGGGACGAGCGTGACACCAGCCTGCTGTTCCCGAACCCCTCGGCGCTGTCCGCCACCTGGGACCCGGAGCAGGTCCGGCGTGCCGGCGCCCTCATGGGTGCCCAGGCCCGGGACAAGGGCGTCGCGTGGCTCCTCGCCCCGAACATCAACATTCACCGCTCGCCGCTCGGCGGCCGGCACTTCGAGTGCTACTCCGAGGACCCGCAGTTGACCGCCGCGATCGTGGAGGGCTTCGTCTCCGGTGTCCAGGCCAACGGCGTCGCGGTGACGATCAAGCACTACATCGGCAACGAGTCCGAGACCGAGCGCATGACGTACGACGCGCGGATCTCGGAGAAGGCGCTGCGGGAGGTCTACCTGGTGCCCTTCGAGGCCGGGGTCCGCGCGGGCGCGTGGTCCGTCATGGCCTCGTACAACTCGGTCAACGGTGCGAGCCTGACCGACAACCGGCGGCTGCTCACCGAGGTCCTCAAGGAGGAACTGGGCTTCGACGGCGCGGTCGTGTCCGACTGGTTCGCGACGCGCTCGACGGCCGCGTCCGCGAACGCGGGCCTCGACGTCGCGATGCCGGGTCCGCAGAGCCCGTGGAACGAGGCGCTCGTCGCCGCGGTCCGCGCCGGCGAGGTCGCCGAGAGCGTCGTCGACGACAAGGTGCTGCGCGTGCTTCGGCTCGCCGCTCGCACCGGCTACCTGGACGGCTTCGCGGGACCCGCCCCGTCGACGACCCCGGCCGACGCGGGCGAGCAGTTGCGGGAGATCGCGGCGCGCGCCATGGTCGTGCTGCGCAACGAGGGCGGCGTCCTGCCGCTGGCTCCCTCGTCGCGCAGCCGCGTCGCCGTCCTCGGCCCGAACGCCGCGGTGCTGACCGCGCAGGGTGGCGGCTCCGCGCACGTCAACCCCACGCACATCACCAGTCCGTTGGCCGGGCTGCGCGAGGCGTTCGGCGACTCGGTCGAGATCGACTACCGGGAAGGCGTTTCGACGCAGCGCATCCTTCCCGCCATCCCGGCGGACGTCGCCCGCGACCCGGAGACCGGCGAGCCGGGCTTTCGCGTCGACTTCGTTTCGGCCGACGGCACCGTTCTCGCGACCGAGCGCCGGCTCGCGTCGCGTCTGGTGTTCATGGGCACCGTCCCTCCGTGCACCGCCGAGGTCCGCGTCCGGACCGATCTGACCGTCGCCGAGGGCGGCACCCACCAGTTCTCGGTGTCGGGTTCCGGGGACTACTCCCTGAGGATCGGCGCGGCCGAGCCGCATGCGATCTCGCTCACCAGTGCCGACGACGACCCGATCGAGAATCTCGTCAAGCCGCCGGAGCATCGCGTTTCGGCCGAGCTCGTCGCCGGCACGATCAACGTCGAGATGCGGATGGTCGCACCGGACCACCCGATGGTGATGTTCGGCCTCAACCACGAGGCGCCGCGCGAGGCTGCGGATGTGGCGTTCGCCGCCGCCGTCGAGGCTGCGCGGAACGCGGACGTGGCGCTGGTCTTCGTCGGCACCACGGACGAGGTTGAGAGCGAGGGCTTCGACCGTGTCGATCTGCTGCTTCCGGGTCGGCAGGACGAGCTGGTGTCGGCGGTGGCCGCGGTCAATCCGAAGACGGTCGTGGTCGTCAACGCCGGCGCGCCGGTCGAAATGCCTTGGCGGGACGAGGTTGCGGCGGTGCTGTGGGCGTGGCTGCCGGGCCAGGAAGGCGGCGGTGCGATCGCCGACGCGCTCACCGGCGTCGTCGAGCCCGGCGGCCGGCTGCCCACCACCTTCCCCGCGGTCGGCGCCGACTCGCCGGTGCTGTCGACCCAACCCGTCGACGGCGTCATCGACTACGCCGAGGGCTCGACGTTCGGGTACCGCGCGTACGAGAAGGCCGCGATCGCCCCGGCCTACCCGTTCGGGCACGGTCTCGGCTACAGCACCTGGGACTACGAGGGAATCACCGCCGCGGAGACCGAATCGGGTGCGGTGACGGTCGAGGTGGCCGTCCGCAACACCGGCGTGCGCACCGGACGCGAGGTCGTCCAGCTCTACCTCGGCGGCGAGGGCGCCGACGGGAACGACCCGCTGCGGCTGGTCGGTTTCGCGTCGGTGAACGCCGACGCGGGGGAGTCGGCGACCGCGCGAATCACCGTGGACCGCAGGATCCTGGCGCGGTGGGACGAATCGGCGGCGGCGTGGCGGGTCGCGGGCGGTTCGCGGACGCTGGTCGCGGCGCGATCGGCCTCCGACCGTCGGCTGACGACCGAGATCGAACTGAAGGACTCGGCGGTGTGAGCCGGGGATCTCTGATGACTCCCACCTTTCGCCCGAAGAACCCCTGAACCCCAACGAGGAGAACGCAATATGACCGTCAATCTGTCCCGCATCACGATCTCGCGCGGCGAGCTGTCCTTCTTCGAGGCGACGCCCGAGGCCGGCACGGACGTCAAGGGCACCGTCGTCATGGTCCCCGGATTCACCGGCTCCCGGGAGGACTTCCTCCCGATGGCGCCGTTCGTCACCGCCGCCGGTTACCGCCTGATCTCCTACTCTCAGCTCGGCCAGTACGACTCGGACGGCCCGGACGGCCCGGATGCGGTGGGCGAGTACACGATTGCCAAGTTCGCCCGGGACCTCGCCGAGGCGCTCGACAAGGTCGCGCCCGACGAGAAGGTGCACCTCCTCGGCCACAGCTTCGGTGGTCTCGTCACCCGGGCCGCCGTGCTGAACGACCCGGCGCGCTTCCTCGACTACGTGATCCTCGACTCGCCGCCGAGCGGGCAGAACCTGGACATGGACCTGGACATGGGCCAGATCCCGGCACTGCTGCAGGAAGGCGGCAACGAGGCCCTGTGGGAGGCCATGTTCGGAGCCCTGCAGGAGGCCTTCCCGGCACCGGTGAAGGAGTTCCTGCGGGGCCGCATCCTGGCCACCAAGACCGCGAACATCGCCGGCATCGCCCTCTCCATGAGCGCCGAGCCGGACCGCGTCGAGGAGCTGGCGGCGACCCGTCTGCCGATCCTGGTCGTCGCGGGCGAGGAGGACGTCATTTCAGTGGAGGTCCAGGCGGACGTCGCGTCTCGGCTCGGCGTGAAGTTCGAGATCATCGCGGGGGCCGGCCACACACCGAACGAGGAGAAGCCCGAGGAGCTGACGAAGGTCCTCGTCGACTTCTGGGGTCAGACCGCCTGACGCCGAGACACATGCCCGACGCATTCGGGTGGTCCGTCAGGACGCCTCGAACCGGGCCTCGACATCCGCGCTGATGCCGATGGGTTCGGAGTCACCTGAGTCACCTGGCGTCGGTGCAGACGGTCTATGCGATGACGATCCGCCGCAGCCAGGGCCGCAGGTACGAGGTGGTCTCGGTGATCCTGCCAGGCGAGGAGTCGTCCCTGCTCACCCGGGAGCTGCTCTGCACCGCCATCACCCGCGCCCGGACCGACGTGCGCATTGTCGGGACCGAGGAGGCCGTTCGGGCTGCCGTGGGGCGGCGGGTGTTGCGGGCGAGTGGGTTGCGGCGGTGGTGACCCCTACTGCTCGTTCGTGCTTTCACCTGTGCGGAGCGGGCTTCGTTCGGCACCCATCGGCACCGCGGCGCGCGCGTAGTCGGGATGGGGGTTGTCGATGATCAGACGGGTGCCGTCCTCGCTGACGGTCGCTCGGGCGAACTCGTGGATCCAACGCGCGGCCGCGGCGGTGACGACCAGCAGGAAGAGCCCGGCGAAGAGCGAAAGGGCGGCGAGGCCCTCTTGTGAGGATTCGACCAGGACTCTCGGCACGGCGATGAGCAGGACCAGGGTGACCGCGAGTAGCGCGGCGGACCGGGCGCGCCGTCGGCGGAGCCAGCGCCGACATGCGACGCAGCCATGCGTCGTGACGGTAGCCGAATAGGCCGTTGCCAGGCGGTCCATTCCTCGATGGATTCGGGCCCAGCCGAACATGAGATCGTGCAGCAACTGCGATCGACGAGGCTTGAGATCGAAGTCGGTCGTGGGCCGTGAATAGCATCGAAAGCGCCTCGACCACGTCCCCGGTTCACCGTGCGCCACACAGAGTTCGGGCATCGGTACCGCGGCGAATCGCATCACCTTTCGAATTTGAGCATGATCCTTCCATCGGCCGAGTTCGTCGTCAGACCCTTCACGCAGAGGGAAAGCGACCTGGTCCGTCGTTGAGGGAGCCATGATCGGTATGCATAGCCTCCGATCGTGGCCCAGTGCAAGTATTCCCGGCCCCACTGGTACGTTGCGAACGTGACCGGGGCCGGGGAGGGCCGCGGCCAGAGATTGGGGGATGCGGTGCTGGTCGATCCGAATGCGCTGGATGTTTTCGCTGCCAGGTTGGGGGAACTCGCCGGGCAAGTATCGGAGGCTACGGCCTATCTGGAAGAGCACCTCTCGATCGGAATGGCCGACGGTCGCATCTTCCTGTCGGTTGCGCCCACGGTCTCCGAGCTTCGGACGCTTTTGGTGGACAACGCCGCCGCGATCGGGCGCCTGGTCGCCGTGTCGGGTGAGGAGATCGCCCGCACCGCCGAACAGTACCGGGCAACCGATTCGACGAACGCGACGGCATTGGACCGCGTGTACTGAGCGCCACTGAAGAACCGTCGGAAGGGGGGACCCGATGACTGATGACCCACGGAGCGCGTTGCAGGAACCGGTTGCTGAGGATCCGGTACCGGATCCGCTCGAGAACGCGCTCAGCGGTTCCTATCTCAGCCCGACCTATTGGCTGACCGCGCCCGTCATGGGGGCACTCGGAATCATTGGGGTGGAACAGAACCCGATCGACACGATCGCGGATTCGGTCGCCGGTGACTGGGCAGCAGTGCAGGAGGCTGGTCGTGCAGTGAAGTCCCTCAGTGGCTTCACCGCACTGATGTCCGAGGCGCTGTCGTCGGCGACGAGCACCGCTGTGCAGTCATGGGAGGGCGACGCCGCAGATTCGGCCGCCGGCTACTTCGACGAGCTGGTTCGCGCCGTCGAGTCTCAGCAGCACGCAATCAATTCGATGGGGGACGAACTGGAGACTGTGGCACTCGGCATGTATGAGTTCTCACAGTCCATCAAGGGACTGCTCGCGATCGCCACGGATCTGATGATCCAGTTCCTGATCGAGTTGGCCGCGGCCGGTGCCTCGACCATCGCAGCTGCCACCGGAGTCGGTGCGATCATCACCGCGAGTGCCTGGGCCGTGGCACTCGCCACCGGGTGGAAGGTCTTCCAAACGATCCAGAAGATCCTCGACGTCCTCAACAAGGCTTTTCAGGGTGCGCAGGCCGTTACCGGCCTGATCACCGGCTACATGGGCGCTATCGGAGATGCAAAGCTCCCGGCCCTGCCCGGCGCTGCCTCCGATCGAGGCGGGGTGTGACAGTGGTCGAAGAGCGTCCGTTGCTTCCCTCGCTCGAGAACGATCCGGCGATGGCGCTGCAGCTGAGGAAATCCCTACAGACTCTGTCGGATGCCACACCCGATCAGGCCTTCAAGACGATGGTTACCGAGGTCCTCGCGGGGCGGATCAGTCTGCGCGACGTCGTCGACTCGACCACCTTCTCGGGTGTCGTCAATCCGCTGGTTGTCGGATCTCTCACCGAGTTGTCACAGTTGAGCGCCGAAGAGAAGGAAGCGCTTGCAGCGCAGGGGCAGCGGAGGATCGAAGAGGAGTACGCAGCCTCGATCGCCGCTGCTCCCGCGGACGGTGACGACGAGTATTTCGATGACCGGCCGCCGATCCTGGGCACCGACTGGTGAGCACAGGCCCGGCGTCCGTGTCGCTGCTTGTCTCCCGCGCAGTGTCGAGCCCTCTCACGACGCCTCGAACCGGGCCTCGACGTCCGCGCTGATGCCGATGCGTTCGGGGGTCAGCTCGATCGCCGGGCGACCGGTGTCGGCGCTGTCCGGGGCCGCGGCCGATGCCGCCATCATCCGCACCGCCGGTGGGCCGTAGTCGGGGCGCTGTCCGGGGTTCAGCATGCCCGGGTCGGCGAGGGCAACCGCCTCGATGCGCTTGCAGCCCAGGCTCTGCGTGTAGCCCTTCGCCTTGGCGAGCGCGTCGCGGACCGCGAGATCGCGCACCCGGGTGAGGGCCTTGGCGTGGGCCTTCCGGGTGAGCGTCCACTGCAGATGCCCGACGTCGACGCCCTCGATCGCCGACACCCGGTCGACGAAGGATACGACAGCGTCGAGGTCGCGGAAGGTGACCGAACCGGTGGCCGTCGAGCGGTAGTTCCACGGCAGCTTCTTGCCCTGCGGGTGATACGGCCGATACCGGGTGTGCTGGACCTGATCGATCGACGTCCGCCGGAGCAGTCGCGCCGAGTTGTTCTCGAGTTCCTGGATCAGCTCGGCCAGGGCCGCCGCAGACTTCGCGGCGGGGTCGGCGGCTTCGGCGCGGGTGGCGCCGTCGAACGCGATGTTCAGTCGCACCACGCACCGGTTGGGCATGAACGAGCGCTCGGCGTGGCCGGTGACCGTGATCGTGACGGGATTGGTGGGCATGAGGCCAGTCTCCCCGACAGCACCGACAGGTCAGTACGGAATGGACCGCTCAGAACAGGGTCGGCTCGGCCCGGGCGCCGCTGCGGGCCTCCTGGACCCGGGCGTTCCACCGCTGAACCAGCCACATCTCGATCAGCTCCGGGTGGGTTCGGGCCTGGATCGACCACGTGCGCAGCAGCTCCTGGTAGCGGTCGTAGCGGCGGAGCGTGAAGCCACTGACCGACGGCTCCTCGAGCCAGCCCTCGTGGATCAGCGTCGAGACGCCGTGCTGGTCGATCATCTGCGCCCGGATGCCTTCCCGGGTCACACCGACCGCCCACAGGTAGACCGCCAGGAGGGACACGCCGACACCGGGAGTGTCGGGCCAGCCGGACCAGTTGCTGCTCGACGCGGGCGGCAGCGTCCGCGAGGTGGCGCAGTGGTCGAGGATTAGTTTGATCTTCCGGAGGGGGTCCTTCGGGGTGTAGGCGTCGAACACGTCCGGCAGGCGTCGGGTGGCGCGCCGGCTGCGGTGGGCACTGCGCCACGCCGCGCACAGGAACAGCAGGCCCAGTCCGTTGTGATCGGCGTCGAACAGTTCGCTGTCGAGCCGGAGATCGTTGCGCTGCACGATCGCGGTGCCGCGGTTGACGACCCGACCGTCCAGATCCCGTCCGTGGAGAACGATCTCGTGCTTGCTATCACGGAGATGGTGGTTCCACCAGTTGAGGTCCACCTGGACGCCGTCGTCCAGCACATGGAGCGGATAGGCGCGGGCGCTACACCACTGCACGCACGCCTCCGGCGGCTCGAACCCCTCGTCAAGCAGATGCATGCCGCGATGATCGCACCAACCACCGACGCGGCGGCGCGCGACACGGCCGCGGTGTCGACGATGCGCCCGCCGGATTGCGGGGAGGTCAGTTCGGCACAGTCCAGGCCTGCCGCAGTTGTTCGAGCGCGTAGGGCCACGGAATGCGTTCCTGCTCCAGTCGCAGTTCCCCCGCGCGGAGTGCCTCGAGTGCCGCGGTTTCGCCGGCGGTGAGCAGTCCGAACGTGCCGGGGGCGGGGGACGGGTCCGTGACCGCGAGCTCGCGCCACCGGTGGAGCGTCTCGCAGTCCATCAGCAGGCTCCGCACCGCGGGCAGGTGGTGGCGCAGGCGATCGAGGATCGCGAATCCGTGGCTGTCCAGGTCGCCCCAGTACCAGACATCCGGCCCCGTCAACCAGGGCAGGGCGGCGAGTTCGTGGACGGTGTAGCCGCCACCGTGCAGCGCGACGGTCCCGGGCATGTCCGGCAGTGCATGCAGACCCTCCTTGTTCTCGAGGATCAGGACCCGGGCCGGTTGCAACGGCAGCGCGCCCAGCTCGTCGACGGCGGCCGCGAACACCCGCGGCCCGCCGGGCAGCAGGCACCGATCGAGCACCGCCAGCTCGTGCATGCGCGGCGCCGTCCGTACCCCGAGGCCGCCGTCGCCGCGTACACCGGCGACCAGTGTCTCGATCACGCGCCGATGGCGCGAGATCCATTTCGTGTCGACACCCGGCACCGGGAGTTGCCGGATGAACATGCCGGACGGCGGATTCGTGAGGAGCCATCGCAGCACGTCGATCAATCGATCGAAGTCGTTGTCGTCGAAGGACTCCCACGTGGTGGCCGTCGACGACACCGCGGCTGGAAGATCCGGTGCGGCCGGGGCGATGCCGGACACGAGCCGGTCGCGGCGGTCGCTGAGCCGCCGCCACTGAGCCCCCCGGCCGGCCGCGGCCGCGATCTGTCCGGCGCCGTGGAACGACACCCGGACCGGGATCTCCTGGGACCCGAAGCTCGGCCAGCGGCGGGTCTCCCACTCCACGAGGCCCGCACCGGCATGCGCGCGCCAGTCGCGTGTCCAGGCCACGACGGCGTCGGGATCCGCGGCCACCGTCGCCTCCGACGGCGGAGCCAGGCCCACCACCAGAGAGTCGGTGTCCGCGTTGGCGGAGTCGGCGAGCCAGCGGCGCCGGCGTGCGTTGTAGGCCGTGAGTGCTTTGGCCGTGACGGCGGACGGGGTGACACACGCGGCGCGCGTCATGCGGCGTCGTCTCCCTCGTGCATGTCGGGGCCGCGGTCTTGCCAGTCGATGAGCGCGATCTGTGAGTACCGGTTGTCGCGGATGCTCACCGCGGCGGCGCCTCCGATGTACTCCTCGAGCGTCTGCAGCAGCTTGAGCGGCGTCGCGAGCACCATGTGGAAACCGAACTGGGTGAACACGTCCAGTGCCCGGCGGGTGTACGCCGAGTCGGCCCGGTCGAAGGCCTCGTCGAGGATCACGGTGCCGTATCGCGGAAGATCCTCACCGGCGGAGGCCAACTGGTATCGCAGTGCCGCGGCGAGGCAGAAGAACACGAGCTTCTGCGCCTGCCCGCCGGACAGCCCGGAACTCGAGTCGTGGTAGTTGCGGATCTCGTCGGTGCCGTCGACCTCGACGCCGATGAAGCCCACGTGCAGTCGGGTATCGAGGACCTGGCGCTGCCACCGCTGGTCGGCGGGTTCACCGGAGGAGAGTCGTTCGAGCAGGACGGCCATTCGTTCGAAACGCTGCTCGGCGTCCGGCCGTTCCTCGGCACTCCAACTGCCGCTGTTGATCCGGTTCAGCTCGTCGAGGAACTCCGCGGCGGCGGGGGAGCGTCGCTCGCGCACATCGATACGCAGCCACCGGTCGACATCGAACGGGGAACGGCTCAGGGATTCGTTGACGGGGTCGATCCGGGCCCGGATCTCGCCGGGCGCCTTACGGATCGCACGGGCCAGCTCGCCGATGTTGCGCACCGACTGGTCGTGCAGCAGTTGGAAGAAGCGGTCCTCGAACTGCGGCAGGCCGTCCGCGCGCAGCCGCGCGAGCACGGCCAGCGCGTCGTCGACGTAGCCCGCGTCCGCGCGCAGCTCCCCGCCGCGGGCCTCCCAGCGGGCGAGGTACTTGGAGAGCAGTCGCACGATCGCCGCGCTGGTGGTGGAGATGGTGTGCTGTGCCCGCCGATTCTCCTCGTTGATGCCCTGACTGACCTCGTACGCCTTCTTGTCGATGTTGTCGGAGGTGAGCCGGCGCGAGACCGCGGCGAATCGGGCATCGAGACGGGCGGCGACGTCGGCCGGAACCGGCTCGGTGGCGGCGTGCCGCGCTTCACGGATCTTCGTGTCGAGCTCGACGAGCTGCTTGCGGTGCATGGTCAGTGCCGCGTCGGCCGCCGAGCGGGCCGCGTCGGCGTCGGTCTCGGCGGCGCGCGCCCGGTCGAGGGCCGCGGTCAGCGCCGTGTGCTCCGGGTTGTCCTGCTGCCACCGCGCGAGCCGCTCGTCGAGGGTGGCGAGAATCGCCTCCGCGCCGCGCAGATCGACGTCCTGCCATCGGGCGTCGAGGATGGTCTGCGCCGCCTGGTTCTGGCGTGCGATGACGCGGTCGTGCCGATCCAGATCGTCGAGGCGGGCGGTGAGGGTGGCGACGGTGGCGTCGAGTTCCTGGATGCGCCGCCGGATGTCGGCGAGCTTGGCCTCGTTGTCGAAGCCGAGCACCCACCGGCCGCGGTCGTCGATGTGGCTGCGGTCGTCCTTCTCGTGCCGCTGCTGCGAGTGCCGGATCTGGCCCGCTCGCGTGACCGCGCGGTCGTGCTCGGACAGCTCGGCGGCGGTGTCGACGCACGCGTAGTCGAAGCGTTCGGCGAGGTGCTGGTGGATCCAGCCCGCCAGCGGACCCTCGGTGACGTCGAGTCGTCGGACCAGTGAGTGCGGTCCGGTCCGCGCCGCGGTCGAGGCACCGGCGACGAGCCGCACCCGCCGGTACACGAGGCGGGCACCGAGGTGGGTGGCGTCCACCGCGGCCGCAACGGCGCGGTAGGCGTCGTCGGGCACGAGGAGGGTGCGGGCGAACCCGCCGAGGACGCGTTCGATGGGGCCGGTCCAGTCGGTGAACTCGTCGCGCACCGCGATCAGCTCGCCGGCGAAATGGAGTGTCTCCTCGGGTAATCCTGCTGCAGCGCAAATCGTTTCGCGGGCGCGGAGCAGCAGGGGGTCGATGTTGGACCGACGTCGCGCCAGCACCTCGCGGTCGTCGGTGAGGCGCTCGCGCTCGCGGGCCGCGATGCCCCGTCGATCCGAGATCTCGTAGCGGTCGTGTAGTCGCACCTCGTGGCCGGTCGCGGCCTGCGCGAGTTGGTCCTCGAGGTGCGCCCGCAGCGTGACGAACTCCTCCGCGGAGTCGGGGACCGTGCCGTCCCACGCGGCGACCGCCTCGGCGACCTGCCGGCGCCGCGCCCGCACCCGTTCGCTCGTCTGTGTCTGGGCGTCGCGCTGCGCGCGCAGGACCGACAGCCGGCCGCCCTCGATACCCTCGAGTCGGACGGTGAGGTCGATGGTCTCCTGGCGTACGCGGTGCGCGGCGTCGGTGGCCTCGCGGGCGCCGGCCTCGAGCAGTGGTGTGTTGGCCTGCAACTCGAGCTGCTCGTCCTGCAGCAGTGCCAGGGCGCGCTGGGCGCGCACGGCGTCGAGGTGGGTGATCTCCTCGTCGGTATCGCGTTGGATCCGCACGGCGCGGCCGCGGGTGGCCGCCAACTCCACCAGCGGCTCGAGGGCCTCGATCTGTTGTCGGGCGTCGACCACCACGCGGTGCGCCTCGCGCAGGTCGTGGAACTGGTCGACGGCGCGCTGGGCCATCGCGAAGGTGGCCGGTTCGTCGAGCATGTAGTCGCGCAGCAGTTGGTCCAGGCTGGTGAGGCTCTTCGCGGACAGTGTGCGGTGCAGCAGACGCTGCGCGGCTTCGCTCGAAATGCCCAGGCGGGAGCGGAAATTGCGCGCGAACGGGCTGTAGGACGGATTCACCGCGGCATCGGGCCAGCGGCGCCGGATGGCACGGGTATCGATGCCACGGGAGACGAACGGCGCCATTTCCGTGAGGTCGAGTTCCTGGTCGAGGATCACGTGCAGGTGGGTGACGTCGGAGGCGGCGTTCTGGCCGCGGCCGAGGTGCATGAGCTTGATCAAGGTCACCGGGTCGGCGTCCGTATCGGTGCGGTAGGTGAGCGCGACCGCACTCCAGGTGGCGCCGTCGCGCAGATACGCGGTTTTCAGTCCCTCGGTGTCGGTGCCGGCCTCACGCCGCCACGCGCCGCGGATGTAGCTGACGAAGTTGCGTCCCGACTTGGTGGACTCCTGGGCGGCGGCGTTGAAGTGCACCTGGCCACCGGGCACCAGGACCGCGGAGATCGCGTCGATGAGCGTGGATTTGCCGGAGCCGGAGTTGCCGGTGATCAGGAAGCCCTTGCGGGACACCGGAAGGTCGTGGTGTCCGTGCAGGGTTCCCCAGTTGACCACCTGGACGCGGGCAAGGCGGCGCTGGCCGGGGTGAACCGGCATCTGGGGAGCGGTCACGATTCGTCCTCCTCGGCGATCCGGCGGAATTCGGCTTCCACGGCGGCGATCTGGTCGGCATCGAAGAGTTGGCGCAGCACCGGGGAGATCTCCATCCGGTCGTCGGTGGTGGTCTTCGACAGCAGCGAGTACTTGTCGAGCTTCTTCCACGACGCATTCACTCGTTTGGCGTAGCCGGCGGGGTCGGTGTCGCCCTCGGGCCGGTACATCTCGAGCTGCTCGCGCAGTTCGTCCAGGTCGACGATCACCCGCTCGCCGGGCTGGGCCCGGAGCAGGCGCTGGCGCAGCGCCAGCAGCATGACCGTGTCCATGAAGGTCAACCGCTCGGTGCGCAGCACAGTGGGGTTCTTGTCGTCCCCGGTCTCGGCTGGGCGTGTGAACGCGAGCTCGTTCTCGTCGTCGACCACCAGGTCGAGGAACACGTCCGCGAGGCGCGAACGCAGCAATCGTTCCTCGCGAATCACCGTGCGCCACACCTCGGGATGCTTGGCCGCGGTGATCAGCGGGCCCTTGAGTAGCTGCACCAGCGCCCGCCGGGTCTCGAGGTCGAGCTCGCCGGTGTCTCCGGGATAGCGTGCGGCGGCGAGCGTCTCCTCCGTCGTCACGGGGCGGCCTCCTCGATGGTGCGGGCGGTGCGGCTGGTGAACTCGTCGGCGGTGGGATCGAAGACGAGACGCCGAATGGTGGCACGGCGGGACACGCCTGAGGCGGAGACCCACTCGATGTGCTCGGTGCCGTCGACGGGGTGTCCGTGCCGGGTCGCGAGCACCATCAATCCGACAGCGCTGGCGAGGCCCTGGGTCGCGGGATGCTCACGCAGCACGTCGCCGATCGACGCACGGCCGTGCGTGCGCAGCGTGGCCGCCACGTTGTCGGTCAACTCGTCGAAATCGATCTCCGACTCGCGGACCAGCCGGCGCAGGTCGGCCAGGTCGACCACACCCGACGGCTGCGTCTGCACCGGTTCGGTGACCAGATCGTCGGTGGGGTTGTGAAGCTTCAGTGCCGCAACGGATTCGATGCTCATGCCGATCCGCACCAGTTCGATGTCGAGCACGTCGAAGGGGCGCAGGCCGCCGACGACGTCGACCGCTCGCTGCTGCGCCGACCGTAGCAGCTTCTGCAGGCGGCGATGTTCCTCGTAGTTGCGGGACTGGACGAAGTGTCGCAGCGACCGCGACAGCGAGGTCATCGTCGCGTGGACCTCGGAGGCCGCCGTCTCCATCTCCGTGAGCAGCGTGCGGAACCGTCGTCGCTGGTCGGCGGTGAGCCTGGCGGCGAACGGGCGCCCGAGGACGGTGTCGATCCATTCGTCGAGCTGGGACGAGCGGGCCGGGTCGAGGATCATGTCGTAGAACGCCGTGAAGCTGCGTCCGGCGTCGGACTGGCCGATCAGATCGACGCCTCGGAACACGTCGCCCAGCGTCTCGCCCCGGTCGCCGTCCTCGTCCAGGATCTGGGCTCGCAGGTTCCGGTTGAGTTCCTCGAGCTCGGCCCGCACCCGCGCGAAGTCGCCGGGGACCTCCGACGCCAGTGTCAGGATCTCCGCGGACCGTTCGACGGCCCGGTCGCCGTCGAGGACCGGAAAATCGCCGGACTGCACCACGGTGATCTGTCGGTCGAGTTCGTCGCGCTCGGCCAGTAGCGCCGCCAACCGGCTCTCGCTGCGGGGATCGGAGTCGCGCGCCAGGGCCTGCAACTGGGTGGAGAGGGTGGTGAGGCGGGATTCGGTGACCGCGGTGATCTGCGCGTCCAGGCCGGAGACGAAGGACATCGCCGCGAAGGCGCCGTCGGTGGGCTCGAGGGTCTCCTCGCGTGCGGCCTGGCTGGTGCGTCGGAGGAGGAAGCCCGATCGAACCCAGTCGGCGCAGTAGCCCTGGCCGGTGCGGGGCAGATCGTGCCCGGCCTCGCGGAGCTCGAGCAGGTCGGCGTCGAGGAGCGCGAACAGTTCCGGTGCCGGCAGTCGGCGGGTTCCGTGGTCGAAGTGCCGGCTCAGCAGGGCCAGCACGACCGCCGCGTTGTCGGAGCGCAGCAGCGCCCACCCGGCGCTGTCCGCGCGTAGGTCCAGGAACCGGTGGACGTCGCTGGTCGCGGACATGCGGTTCCTTTCTCTGGTGGGTGTCTGAGTCGGAGGTCTCTCGGGCGACCATGCTGTCACGACCTGCCGACAGCGCGGGGCAGGCCGTGCCGATGCGGGCGGGTGGCAGTACCGAGGAAGCGCGCCTACCTTTGACAATGAGGGCTCGATCGCGAGTGGCTACGCGAGCCGACCGGGCCCTCGCGGGTGATTACAGATGGCTGCGTTGGGTGTGTTGGCACTGGTCGTGGGCGTGCTGCTGATCGTGATCGAGGCGCACGTTCCGACCTTCGGCGCGCTCGGCATCACGGGCACGCTGCTCTCCGCGGCCGGCGTCTGGCTGTTGTTCACCTCCGGTGGGCTGGGCATGGAGATCGCGGTCCCCGCCGCAGCGGGTGTCGCCGTCGTCGGAGTCGGGGCGGTTGCCGTCACCGGCCGGAAGGTCTTGAGCGCGCGGCGCGAACCTGTGCGGACGGGGGCGGAGTCGATGATCGGGTCGGAGGCCACCGTCCGCAGCTGGGACGGCGGCCACGGTCAGGTCGAGGCCGACGGCGGATTGTGGCGCGCCCGAATGGAGTTCGGCTACACCGAGACGCCGCGAGCGGGGGAGAGCGTCGTCGTCGAGCACGTCCGTGGACTCACGTTGAGCGTGCGTCGTCGTGAACCGTGGGAGCTGTCATGTTGATGACCATTGCCCTTGCTGTCATCGTTGTCGCCCTGCTCGCCGTCATCGTGGCGTCGGCGGCCGTCCGGGTGCTGCGCGAATACGAGCGGGGTGTGCTGTTCCGGTTGGGGCGGCTCGTCGAATTGAGGGGACCCGGTCTGGTCCTGCTGATTCCGGCTGTCGACCGGATGGTGCGGGTGAGTCTGCGAACCGTCACGCTGAACGTCCCCATGCAGGAGGTGATCACCCGGGACAACGTGCCGGTCAAGGTCACCGCGGTCGCGTACTTCCGGGTGGTCGATGCGGACCGCGCGATCGTCGGCGTTGAGGACTTCTTCGCGGCGACGTCGCAGATCGCGCAGACGACGCTGCGGTCGATCCTCGGCAAGGCGGAGTTGGATGCGCTGCTCGCCGAGCGCGAACGCCTCAACGAGGACCTGCAGAAGGTGATCGACCAGCAGACCGAGCCGTGGGGCGTGAAGGTCACCACCGTCGAGATCAAGGACGTGGAGATTCCGCGGGACATGCAGCGGGCCATCGCCCGTCAGGCGGAGGCCGAGCGCGAGCGGCGCGCCAAGATCATCAACGCGGAGGCAGAGTTCCAGGCGTCCGCGAAGCTCGCCGAGGCCGCGGACGTGATCAGCCGCAACCCGACCACCCTGCAGTTGCGCTACCTGCAGACCCTGGGGGAGATGAGCGGGGAGAACAACTCCACCGTTGTCTTCCCGCTGCCGCTCGACCTGGTCCGGCCGTTCCTGAAGACGGGACCGGCACCGGAACCGGAACCGGAACACGCGGCGCTGCCCGCCGCCCGGACCGACATCGACGCACTCATCTCGGCGTGGATGTCCCTGCAGCCCGACGCGCAGCGCGCGGGCAAGTAGCTCGGCAGCTACTCACCCGCGCGCTGGCGGTCGGTCAGTTGTTCGGCTGGCCGATCGGGATCGAGTCACCGAGGTGGCCGGCGTCGTGTCCGTCGCCGCAGGCGCAGTCGTCACCGCAGCCGCCGCAACCGCCGGCGTAGGAGTCGTCGTCGGCGTCGCAGTCGAGGACTCCGCCGAACTTGGCCGCGAAGTCGTCGTCGAGGTCGTGTGTGAGCTCGTGGATCTCGTCGACCAGGTTGATCAGGTGCTGCGGCGCGAACGGATCCGCGTCCACGATTGTCGAGACCAGCAGGTGCTCGTCCTCGAGGGTGAAACGCAGACGCGGCCACTCGCTGGACAGCTCGACCAGCTGCTCGACGGCCTTCGCGCGGTCGGCGATGTCGGTGACGATCGAGGACCAGACGTGCAGCTGCGGGCCGTCCTCCGCGACGGTGACGTAGACGCCGAAGCCGTGGACCGGGATCGCGATGTCGCCGTCCTCGTCGGTCTCCGGTGCGCTCCCGAGCAGCTCGGTCAGCGTCCGCACGGACAGGCTGTGCAGCTGCGCCTGCTCCTCCGTGGCGATCGCGAAGGCGCCATCGAGCTGGAGCGGCTGTTCGGTGGTGTCGTGCTCGGTCATCATTCCCCTGTCCGGCGCCGGCCGGATCTACGGTTCGGGCGCTGCAAAGTCGGTGGTCGGTAAGTGTCCACGATATCGCGGCGGACTCACGATCCTGTCCTGAGGACGTCCACCGAATGGGGCTCCTGTGACGATGCTCTCAGACACGTGCTGAGCGCAGACCGGCCTATCGGTACTGGCCTATTCGAGAACGACGACGATCAGGGGCGCATTCCGTCCTACTGGGAAGGTACTAGGCCTAGAGCCGATAAAATCCCCACCATGACCCCAGCTCTCCCGCGATCACTCGATGTTGCTCCTCCCGAGATCGTGGATCTTTTCGCGGGACCCGGTGGACTCGACGTCGCCGCGCATTGGCTGGGGGTGCCTGCGACAGGCGTCGAGTGGGACGCAAACGCTCATGCGACCAGACAGGCGGCAGGCCTTCGCACAAGATTCGGCGATGTGCGCAACTTCGGCCCTTCAGACTTTCCGGAGGCAACGATCCTCGCCGGTGGGCCGCCGTGTCAGACCTTCACTGTCGCGGGATCGGGGAGTGGACGCCGTGCTCTCGATCAAGTTCTCGCGTTCGTAAAGCGGATGGGCATCGGCGAGGACGTCCGAGCGGACGTCGCCGAGCTTGAGGACGAACGAACGGGCCTTGTGCTGGAGCCCCTCCGATGGGCTTTGGAAGCCAAGAAAGAGGAGAAGCCCTACGAGGCAATAGTCCTTGAACAGGTTCCGGCTGTCCTTCGTGTGTGGGAAGCCATTGGTGAGGTGCTCGAGTCGATCGACTACGAGGTCCACTGCGATATTTTGCGCACCGAGGAGTTCGGCGTACCGCAAACACGTCGCCGGGCCGTGCTGATCGCGCGGTACAAGAAGCCCGCGCGGTTGCCCGACCCGACTCACCGGAGGTACCGAAAGGATGTACCGCGGGAAGAGGGTCGGAAAGACCGCTTGCCGTGGGCAACGCTTG
Source organism: Rhodococcus sp. AG1013 (assembly GCF_003350365.1). Classification (NCBI taxonomy): domain Bacteria; kingdom Bacillati; phylum Actinomycetota; class Actinomycetes; order Mycobacteriales; family Nocardiaceae; genus Rhodococcus; species Rhodococcus sp. AG1013. The sequence goes on along the minus strand of NZ_QQAT01000011.1, from coordinate 147,066 downwards.
GTGAGGCCCTCGAACGACAGTCCTGGGAGTACGGCAACCGACCTTCGAGGCCGGAGCCATTCGTCGTGATCTCCAACTACGGTTCGGGCGGCGATCCCAAAGCGCGTGGAAGGCGGCATTCCTACCAGCCCGCGGCGACGGTAACTGGCAAAGTGTCACGCAACCGCCTTGTAACACCAGACAACGTCGAGCTTCCACGCTTCACCCACCAGGAAGCCGGACGCCTCCAGACGTTCCCGATCGACTACCCCTGGTCCGGAAAGGATCTCGCACAGCAGATCGGCAATGCGATTCCGCCTCGCCTCGGTACGCACGTTCTTGCCGCTGCTCTCGGGCGCACGCTCGATACTGAACTCCTTGATGCGACAGTGCGTGGCCCGTGGAACAAGCCGATCAAGTAGAAGCCACCCGCTAGACGGGGTTGCAGTCATCCGGATGCCGATGTCGTACGGCACCGCTTCCCAGTCAGTTCTTCTCCAAGGATTGAGATTTCGCCCCGATTTGTCGGTGGGTTGTGGCAATGTCTGAGGGCTCGGCGCCGATTGCCCGTTATGCCCGTAACGGTTTGCCCTCGATCGTCGACATTCCGCAGACGGCGCAGGTCGGGGGCGGCTGACGAGAACTGTGCGACCTAAGGGTGGGACGATGGCAAGGAAATGGGCTGGAGCTGAAGGCGGGCTGGCGGATCACGTGCGCAGCCAGACCGAACAGTGTCTGGCTGCCTACAGGGCAAAGCCGAACTTGATCGAGCAAGATGCGGGCATCGAGCTCTCGAATGTCGAGGGTGGATACGGGCGCAAGCAGCTGTACGAGTTGGTTCAGAATGCTGCCGATGCGATGGTGCAGACCCGTGGTCGCATCGCGTTGGTTCTCGCGAACGGGAACCTGTACTGCGCGAATGAGGGTGCGCCGCTGACGAGTTCGGGTATCGAGACCCTCATGGCTTCCCATATCTCGCGGAAGCGTGACGAGGAGATCGGCCGATTCGGGTTGGGCTTCAAGTCCGTACTCGGGATCTCGGACACACCGGAGATCATCAGTCGCGACGTCTCGATCAGATTCGACCGAGGCGCCAGCGAAGAGATGGTACGCAGCATCAATCCGGGTGTTCCGCGGACTCCGGTGCTGCGGATCGGGTTTCCCTTCGATCCGAGCGACGAGGCTGCGTCGGATACGGTGCTGAGCGAGCTGATGGAGTGGGCGACCACCGTCGTTCGTCTGCCGTTGAAGGAAGGGATCGACTGGCTCGGGGCGAAACTGCTTGAGTTTCCTGCCGAGTTCCTCTTGTTCGCAGAACATGTCGACGGCCTGGACCTCCGGAACGACGACACTGAGACTGGTAAATCGTGGCGTGCGCAGCGCGACGGTTCCCGCGTCACCCTCGTGGCCGAGGGCGGCAACGAGGTGTGGAACGTCTTCCGCGTCACCCATCAGCCCAGTCCCGAGGCCCGCAAAGATGCGGGTGAAATCTCGGGCCGGGGGCGGATCGACCTGGCGTGGGCGGTGCCCCAGAAGGGGCGCGGGCGGGTCGGTTCCTTCTGGTCCTATTTTCCGACGAACTCGCGGACGAGTCTTGCCGGAATCGTCAACGCGCCGTTCAAGACCAACGAGGATCGGCACGACATCCTTGATGGGCTGTACAACCGGGAGGTCCTGACCAGCGTCCTCCCGGATCTGGTCAGTTCCAATCTCGCGGAGCTCGTCGACGTCCAGGATCCCGGTTCGATCCTCGACATCCTGCCGAGCCGTGGACGCGAGCAGCGTTCGTGGGCTGACGATGCGGTCAACGAGCCGATCATGAGGGCTGTGGCCCAGGTCCCCTGTCTCCCGGACATGGACGGCCGTCTGGCCCGGCCGAACAAGGTGAAGCTGCAGCCCGGTTTCCTCTCCGAGTTCAGCTCCTGGAAGCCTCGCTGGGCCGCGGTCGACGGTCGACCGTCGGATTGGGTTCACGGATCGGTCGATCGCACGGCGGAACGCCGCGCGAAGGCCGAGCGGCTCTTGGTATTCGCGGACTCGAAGCCTCGTGGTGTGGGGGAATGGCTCCACGACCTCGCCGCCAGCGCAGGCGTCGTCGGCTCGCAAGAGGCCGCGAAGCTCGCGGCACTGATCGACTCGGACGCGGCCGAGCACATGGTCGAAATGCGGAAGGCTGCCTTCGTTCTCGCGGCCGACGGGACCCTGAAGCTGCCGCGATCCGGTCTCATCTTCCTCCCTGAGACGGGTGACGAGACCGGCCCCGAGTACGTCCACCCCGCTGTCGCGGCGGACGCGGAGGCTGTCGGGGCGCTGGTTCGCCTCGGCATCGGACGCCTTGACCAACTCGGACGTCTGCGTGCTCAGGTCGCACGGATGCGCCAGACGTCCACGACCGGACCGATGGTCGAGCAGCTGTGGAACCTCACCCGCGGACTGCCGGTGAACGATGCCGCCAAGGCGCTCACCGCGGGGTTCGGCATCGCGGAGATTCCCGTGCGAACACTCGCCCGACGTGTCGAGCAGCTAGGTCGCGTGCTGCTGCCGGGTGTACTGGTTCCTGCCGACGGAAGTCGAGACGGCGCGCTCGCGATCGATACCGCGTTCCACGCGGCAGATATCGGACTCCTGCGCCAACTGGGCGCCTCCTCTGAACCTCCGGTCGGGGTGCCCGACAAGGAGGAACAGTGGTTCGCGGACTGGACCGAGGCCGCACGCTCGGCCTACGTGGAGTGGCAGTCAGGGCGCGGCGTGAAGGTCACCGCGTCGAAGATCCGTATCTCGGCCGGCACGACAGTGTGCGGCCTGGACGTTGCGGCGCAGCTCAGTGAGGATGGGCGTGCGGCGCTGACGACGTATGTGCTCCGAACATCGACGACGCCGTGGAGGCTCGACTCCACCAGCAGTGCAGACGGTTCCGTCATGTCCTTCGTGAACCCCGCGGTGTGGTGGTTGAAGCGCTACGGTGTGCTCGAAACCGCCTACGGTCGTCGTTCGGTGACGGATACGGTCGCGTCGATCCCCGGGATTCCTGACGACCTGCTTCCGGTGGCGCGTGTCGCCCCGGAACACGCCAGTGCGCTCGAGCTTGCAGAGGACATCGACGCCCGTCGGTGGACCCGTATCCTCGTGAACCCGTGGCGAGTCCTCGACCAGGAGCATGTCAGTCGGCTCTACGGCTATGCGGCGGAAGCGGGTGCACCCACCCCCGATGAGCTCGGGGTCACGCCGTCGTCCGGAGCGACCTTGGCTGCACCGTCCGAGACGTACGTGACGTGCACTTCCGCCGACTACGATGCCTTGGTCGACAACGGGTACCCGGCGGTGTTGGTTGAGAACGATCGGCATGTCGTGATGCTCATCGAGCGCTGGGGCTTGATCGACGCGCGCACAGTCATCAGCCGTAAGGTCCTCACGGCGGCATCGGGTGAGCCTGTCGCGCTTGCGGACAAGTTCCCGGGTATCCGTGCCTTCGTCACCTCGCCGCCCGACGTGGATCTCGTTCCCTGTTCGGCGATCTCGGTCGAGCTCGGAACGGGGGACAGCGCGGGGATCACCGTGACCGATCACGATCTTCTTCGGGACGGTGAGCGGTGCGTGTACTTCCGCGACGACATGTCGGACGAGGTGCTGCTCGAGCGTCTGGCTCGCGAGCTCCGGCTCTCGCTGTCCGCGGCAGACCAGACGAAGGTTCATCAGATCGGGGTCCGGGGCGCCGCGAGCCAGCTCCGCCGGAAGGTTCAGGCGGAGAAGGACGAGAACCGCAAGTTCGTCATGTTGGCCGGCGTCGATGCGCTGGAGAAGGAGATTCCGGCCGGTGCCAAGGCGCTGGCGGAACGTCGTCGCGGAAAGAAGCTGACACCCGACGAAATCGCAGGCATGGCCCGGGCCTCCCGCGGTGCCAGCTTGCTCAGTCGCCTCGCCCCGGCGATCGAGGAAAAGGGCGTCGTTCTTCCGAAGCTGTCGGGTGGCGTTCAGGCCTCTACCGCGGTCAAGGAGCTGGGGCTGTCGCCGGACTACGCGGGTGCACGTGTCGCCGCGCCGGCAGCTCGGTTCCAGGTGATCGGACCGGTCGCGTTGCCGCCGCTGCACGACTATCAGGAACGGGTCGTGACGAACGTCCTGAAGCTGCTGCAGCCGGGTGGCAAGAACCGTGGGATCGTCGCGTTGCCGACGGGTTCGGGCAAGACGCGGGTGGCGGTCGAATCGCTGATCCGTTTCGTGAAGGAGTCCGAGACCGAGCCACTCATCATCTGGATCGCGCAGTCCGAGGAACTGTGCGAGCAGGCCGTCGACACCTGGTCGTACACGTGGTCGGCGCTGGCCCCTGCCGGTGCGCGTCTGACCATCAGTCGGCTGTGGGGAGCGAACGACGCCGCACCTTCAGAGGATGGTGCTCACCTCGTGGTGGCGACCGACGCCAAACTGCTGTCGTTGGCGCGCAAGGGCAATCACGAGTGGCTGACCAACGCCGAGGTCGTACTGGTCGACGAGGCACACACCTCGATCAGCAAGACATATACCGAGCTGTTCAAGTGGCTCAAGCGGGGCGCCAAGGAACGCGACCGGGCGTTGCTCGGATTGTCGGCCAGCCCGTACCGCGGCCATAACGAGGAGCAGACCAAGGGCCTGATCAACCGCTACGACGCCAATCTGCTGACCGACGGCGTATTCGACGGGGACCCGCATGAGGTGTTGCAGGAAATGGGGATCCTGGCGCGGGTCAAGCACCTCGAGCTCGACGGCATGACGTTGACTCCGGAACAGACGCGTAAGACGTCGGAGGCGGAGTCGATGCACCTCAACGACTACCGTATCGACCTCAATGCGGTTGCGGCAGACCATGACCGGAACAAGGGGATTCTCGATTCCCTGGAGAAGCTGCCGACCGACATGACGGCGCTCGTGTTCGCTGCTTCCGTCCAGCACGCCCAGGTGCTCGCCGCGGTGTTGGACAGCGGTGGCGTGCCTGCGGCGTCGATCGACGGCTACACCCCCGCACCGGAGCGGCGTCGGCTGATCCAGAAGTTTCGCGCCGGTGAGATTCGCGTCTTGACGAACTACAACGTTCTGTCGCAGGGTTTCGACGCCCCCAAGGTCGGTGCCGTCTACGTTGCGCGACCGACGTTCAGTCCCAACCGATATCAGCAGATGATCGGCCGCGGACTGCGCGGACCCGCGAACGGTGGCTCGGAGGAAGTACTCATCGTGAACGTGAAAGACAACATCGATGCGTTCGGAACCCAGTTGGCGTTCCATCACTTCGATGGGCTATGGAGGCGATAGCAATGGCAGAACCGTTGGAACTGAACGACGAGCAGTGTGCTGTCGTCGAGGCTCCCATAGACGAGCGCCTCGTGGTGATCGCCGGTGCCGGCCAGGGCAAGACCGAGGTTGTCGCGGCACGGATCGGTTTCCTCGTGGAGGAAGAGCAGCTGTCGGCTTCGACTGAGGTGCTGGTACTGAGCTTCTCTCGAGCCGCGGTGTCCGCGGTGCGGACGCGTCTGGAACGGCGAGAGGTCGCCGCCGCCAACGTGCGCACCTTCGATTCGTTCGCCGGGCAGATTCTGCTCGACGCGGACATCGAGCCGATGGGCTCGTACGAGGCGCGCATCCGCCAGGCCACCAAGGTGCTCGACGAATCCGACGAGGCGCCCTTCGAGGTCGAGGACCTTCGTCACATCGTCATGGACGAGGTGCAGGACCTCGTTGGCGACCGGGCGGATTTCGTGCTGGCACTGCTGCGTCGCCTCGAACCGGACGTCGGCATCACCGCGCTGGGTGATCCACTCCAGGGCATCTACGATTTCCAGCTGGGCGACTCGAAGAGCAAGACGTCCTCGCAGCAGGTCTTCGAGGCTCTGCGGTCGGAGTTCGGCGCGACGACTCTCGGGCTGGGCGAGAACTACCGCGCGCGGGGTGCCGATCCCCAGAAGGTTGTCGAGTTGGGCAACCAGCTGCGCGGGATGTCGGATGCTAGCAAAGCCGAAGACTCGCTGGACGAGTTCGAGTCGAGTTTGCTCGAGCTGGGGGAGATCGACGAATGGGCCGAGATGCTGTCGGTCGACGGTGTGACGACCGCGGTCCTGTGTGCAACGAACGGCGAGGTGCTCAGGGTCTCGAAGTTCCTCAACGAGAGGGGGATTCGTCATGCGGTCCGGCGTCAGGCGCAGGACTTCGGTGCCGCCAAGTGGGTGGCGCAGACCCTGGGCTCGCTGGACGGGACGGTTGTTCGACGGTCCGAGGTCGAAGAAGCGCTCGAGCGGATCCTCGGCGAGGATCGCGGAGACGACGCTTGGTATCTCCTGAAGGCGGCGGAAGGAAACGCGAAGCAAATTGACGCGCTCAACGTGGCCCGGATCAGGTCGCTAGTCAAATCTGGCACCGTTCCGCTCACGTTGACAGAGCCCGACTCGAGCAACGTCATCGTCTCCACGGTGCACAGGGCCAAGGGGCTCGAGTTCGATCGGGTCTTTCTCGTCGAGCGGACATTTGCGCGGGATGACGAAGACCCGTGGGCGACGATCCGTGCGCGATACGTTGCTCTGAGCCGGGCGCGGGACCAGATCTTCCGGTGCGAGCTACCCAAGACGTACGTGCTGTACCAAGAAATGCGCTGGTTGCCGGGCCGACTGCAGGAACGGGTCAAGAACTGGAAGTCGACCACAAGGCGAACAGCGTCTGTCGAGTTCCAGTACGGCGACGTCGAGGTCGAGGTACCTGTCTCGTTCGGCCAGAGCGATGCGCGAGCGGTACAGGAGACCCTTGCAGCGGAAGACCTTGTGGGTGCACGGCTGGAGGGGCATCTCGATGAAGAGCGGTCGACCGCCGACTACCCGTCATACGTCCTGACTACAGAGGACGGCCGTGTGGTCGGGCGCACAAGTGAGGCCTTCAACGAGTCGTTTGTCAAGGCTTTCAACGTCGGTGGAGGAAGCTGGCCGGAGACCGTTTTCGGCCTGTCGTTGGTGTCGGTGGAGACGGTCGGTGGCGATCCACGACTGTCGCAGGGTGTGGATGTGAGCTGCTCCGGGTTGTGGCTTGCCCCGAGGGTTGTCGGTCTCGCACAGCCTGATTGGTCGAGTAGGTAGGAGATGCTGGTGAGTTCTAATTTGGATACAACTCTGGACGAGAAGTACCGGTTCAGGACGGAGATGGTCGAGGAGCTAGCGCGCGACGTCATCGGCCCGGGCGGCGGTGAGAACGAGGTCATCTCGGAGGCGCCGCTCGACCGATACATCATCGGTGCCCTCTGGCCGGTCGACGACCGCCGGCAGGAGACGCCTGAACCGGACGGTGAGGAATCCGGTGGTTCCGAACCGACCGAGGACAGCCCGGTGGCGCAGGCGTTGATGCGGTACCCGTCGTCGGTCGGCCTGACGTTCTCCGTCCGGCTCGCCGACGCGAGCGAGATCACGATCGCGATCGCGGGCGCGAGCTACACTGCCGTTGCGGTTGAAGGTGACGACGTCGAGGCCAAGAAGAAGCGATCCGACGATTGGCAGCGAGTCCCGCTGGCACTGGATCCCGTTACGGTGTCCATCACAGAACCGGGGCTGTGCGGGCCGAAGGAAGCCGTCGTCGACGGTCTCGAGCTGTACGTGTACGTCCGGCCGCCGCGTGACGGCGTCTCGACGATCTCTGTCGCGCTGCGTAACACCAAGCCTGCTGTCAAGGGTGAGCTCCGGGACGACAAGGCGTGGTTCCAGGTCGGAATCGGCGTCTCGACCGCGGTGCCGGCGATTGTCGACCGGAGCGGCCACGTGAATGTCGGGCACGACCCCGACCTGGACACGTCGGCTCTGCTTTATCGCAACAAGCGGACCTTCGCGATCGGTCATGGATGCGCAGCGGAGTGGGACACGGCATCTGCCGGTGAGTCCGTGGACCACGTTGCAACGACGTTCCTTCCTACCTACGAGGTGTCGCGGGCGAGACCAGGTCTCCTCGACGAGTCCGTCAACCTGCGGATGTCGTTCTTGGCGAACGGTTCCGACGAAGAGGTCGTCGCCAGCCTGCGGGGCCTGGCGGTGCGCTACCGCGAGTGGATCAAGCAGCTCGAGAGCGACCTGACGTCCGGGGACGCAGATGTCCGAGACGAGTTGCTGGAGACGGCGCGGGGGCACGTCGAGGCCGCGCGCGTTGCAGCAGACCGCATCGAGGCCGGCATCGACCTGCTGCGCGACGACCCGGTCAGCATGCGGGCGTTCCGACTCTCGAATCAGGCCATGCAGTTGCAGCGTGCCCGTCAGGACTGGGTCCGTAAGGGGGCCAAGGGGGCGGTCGGTGACGGCGCCGAGGACCGGTGGTATCCGTTCCAGATCGCATACATTCTGTTGAACCTGCCGGGGCTGGCCGACCGGAATCATCCGGACCGGGATACCGCGGACCTGTTGTGGTTCCCGACCGGCGGTGGCAAGACCGAGGCCTACCTGGGGTTGGTGGCGTTCTCGATCCTCCACCGCCGACTGCAGGATCGAGAGGCGCAGGGCGTGGCCGTGATCATGCGGTACACCCTGCGGCTGCTGACGATCCAGCAGTTCGAGCGGGCAACGATGCTCATGTGTTCGCTGGAGACGGTGCGGAAGGCCAACTCCGACATCGGTACACGACCGTTCTCGATCGGGCTGTGGGTCGGCGGCGGCGGTACGCCGAACACATTCGACGAAGCGAGGCGATCGCTGCGAGATCTTGCATCGGGTCGTGAGCTGCAGGAGAAGAACCCGGTGCAGCTGACGCAGTGCCCGTGGTGCGGAACGGCACTCGACCACAAGAACTATGCGGTGCTCAAGCATCCCGACCGGCACCTGCACATCGGATGCGGAACTGCCGGCTGCGATTTCACGGACGGTCTACCCGTGCATCTGGTCGACGAGGACATCTATCGGGAACGTCCCGAGCTGATCCTGGGCACGGTCGACAAGTTCGCGGCGATGGCATGGAACGAGAACGTCGGCAAGCTCTTCGCCCGAGACGGCATCGGATATCCGCCGAACCTGATCATCCAGGACGAGCTGCACCTGATCTCCGGACCGTTGGGGTCGATGGTGGGACTCTACGAAACTGCCGTCGATGCAGCGTGTTCGGTGGATCCGCTCGCCGAGTCCGAAGATCGGGGCCGGCCGAAGGTGATCGCCTCGACCGCGACGATCCGTCGGGCCGAGAAGCAGATCCGCTCGGTATTCGCGCGTACAGCGGCACAGTTCCCGCCGCCGGGTATCAACCCCGACGAGTCGTTCTTCGCCGAGCCCGCGCCGCGAGACACGCACGGCACCCGGCAGTACGTCGGAATCATGTCGCCGGCCACGAGCCACGCGACGCTACTGGTCCGCGTGTACGCGGCGCTGCTGCAGGCGGCCAAGGACATCGAGGGCGACGACGCCACACGCGATCCGTACTGGACGCTCCTCGGCTACTTCAACAGCCTTCGGGTGCTCGGCAGCGCCAACCTTCAGGTGGAGGGTGACGTCCGTGAGCGCCTCCGGGTGGTGTCGAACCGAAAGGACACGACGGCGCGTGAGCTGAAGCCAGCGAACGAACTCACCAGCCGGGTCGCGTCCTCCGAGATCCCGGAGCGGCTCAAGCGGATCGAAGCCACGTTGGCGGACGGCAAGCCGGACGATGTCGTGTTGGCGACCAACATGATCTCGGTCGGTGTCGACATCGACCGTCTGGGGTTGATGACCGTGATGGGGCAGCCGCAGTCCAGCTCCGAGTACATCCAGGCGACCAGCCGCGTCGGGCGAAAGTTCCCGGGATTGGTCGTGACGATCTTCAACGCGGCTCGTTCGCGTGATCGTTCGCACTACGAGAGTTTCGTCCCGTACCACCAGGCCCTCTATCGAGCGGTCGAGGCGACCAGCGCCACGCCATTCGCGGCCCGCGCCCGGGACCGCGGCTTGCACGGCGTGCTGGTGTCGCTCGCAAGGCTGTTGGTTCCGGGTCTCGCGCCGGACACTGCGGCGCACCTTGCCGACGACAACTGGGAGGACCTTCGCAAGATCGCCGACATCCTCACGCGCCGAGCCAAGACTGTGCTCGAGGATCCGGCGAAGAACGGGGACGAGGAAGCCGCCGAGGAACTGGCCGCCACGGTCGACCAGGTCGATGCGCTGTTGGACGTGTGGTCGGAGGCCGGTGAGGCGAAGCCGAACATGCGCTACCAGAACGTTCGAAATCTCGATGCGGCGTTGCTCGTCGACCCCGCGGCAGCCCTGATCCACGATCACATCGAGTACTCCCAGAACGAGGCTCCCTGGCCGACGATGCGCAGCATGCGCGAAGTCGATGCGGAAAGCGGCCTGTACCAGATTGCGATGAAGAGGAAGTAATGACGACTGGAGCGAAGGCCCGCAGGGGTCAACTTCTCAGCACGTACGGGATCGGCGGGCTCTTTCCGTCGGAGACGACGAGCTACATGATCGTCGGTTTGGACGAGTGGAACGAGAACCGCGCGCGTCCCGTGAGTGAGCCTCGGCTCGCCCGTTCGTTGCGGGTGAGCGACCTCAAGACGCCACCCGCCGGCACGGCACGGGACGTGCCGGTGATCCGGTTCCCGCTGACGCAGGTCTGTCCGTCCTGTCGTCGGATCGGGTCACTGCCAGACCTCGCGAAGGACTGGAACGTCGCGAAGTGTGCGCAGTGCAAGGACAAGGCGCTGCTGACGCCGTTCCGTCTCATCACGGCGTGCGCGAAGGGGCACATCGACGAGTTCCCCTACTTCCGGTGGCTGCACAAGGGGACGGTGTCGGCCGACGGCGCGAAGCACGAGATGACGATGACGTCGCTCGGCCGGACGTCGTCGCTCGCCGACCTCGTGCTCAAGTGCACCTGCGGGGTGAAGCCGAAGTCGCTGGACGGAACCTTCGGCCCGAAGGCGCTCGCCGAGTTCGGCACGTGCAGCGGCGCACGGCCCTGGCTGGGTGGGGAGGCACGGCAGGACTGCGCGGAGATTCCTCGTGTCCTCCAGCGTGGTGCGTCGAACGTGTGGTTCCCCGCAGTGCGGTCCGCGATCTCGATCCCGCCTTACTCGGAGGCATTGGCAAAGTTCGTCGACAAGCATTGGATCTCGCTGGAAGACCCGGACGCCGTGACGCCGAGGCTGATCGAAAACATCGCAAAGTCGTCCAACGGCAAGCACTCGGCGGAGGAAATCACCGCGGAACTCGAGCGTCGGCGTAGCGAGGAGAAGGATGCGGACTTCAGCGAGTCGGCGCTGCGGCGTGACGAGTTCAGTGCGCTCATGGCAGGTCGGGAAGAAAACGGCATCGACTCCGATTTCGTGTGCCTGCCGATGCGGCTGGATTCGTCGCTGCCGAAGCTGGTAACCGAGGTGCGCAAGGTTACGCGCCTGCGTGAGGTGCGGGCGCTGTATGGCTTCTCCCGCCTGGACGGTGTGACGGAGCTCGGCGCCGAGGGGCTGTGCGATCTGTCCCGCACCCGACAGCACTGGTTGCCGGCGATCGAGGTCATCGGCGAAGGTGTGTTCGTCGCGCTGGACCGGGGTGAGCTCACTAACTGGTCCAAGGAGCGGTTTGCCCAGCGTCGCCGGAAGCTGCTTCAGTCGGCCGCCGACCGGCGGGCCGCGGAGTTCGGGCGTCCGGCGCCGCGTATCGACATCGTGGAGGTGGCCGTGCACACCCTCGCGCATGTCCTCATCGATCAGTTGTCGCTGGATGCGGGCTACCCGGCGGCGTCGCTGCGCGAGCGCCTCTACGTCGACGACGAAATGGCAGGCATTCTCGTGTACACGGCGAGCTCGGATTCGGCGGGCAGCCTCGGCGGCGTGGCGTCTCAGGCGTCGCCGGACAGCTTTGCCGACGCACTCCGCGAAGGGTTGACGCGGCTCTCGTGGTGCTCATGCGACCCCGTGTGTATCGAGTCCAAGGCGTCCGGCGCCGACGCGCTCAACCTGGCGGCCTGCCACGCGTGTGTGCTGGTGCCGGAAACGTCTTGCGAGCTCACGAATACCTTCCTCGACCGTGCGTTGTTGTTCGGCACTCATGAGGAAGACGAGGCGGACGCTGGCCTACTCAGCACGTTCGTAGCCGCAGGCTGACCCTCCGGGGCGGCGGGACGGGCAGCTCTCGTCCCGCCGCCTCTCCCGGGTGGGAGCCTGCGCTACCGCGGGCTGTCCGACGACTAATCTGACCCCGATAGTTCCATGTTCGAAGGAGTCCTGAGTGGCAGACATCGCCGCTGGTGAGCGCGTTGTGGTCCGTGACGAGGAGTGGCTCGTGCGGTCGGTGCGGACCACCGAGCGTGACGGCACGCGCGTCGAGGTGACTGGAATCGGCGAGCTCGTCCGCGACCAGGACGCCGTCTTCTTCGATTCCCTCGACACGATCGACCGGCTCGACCCGCGTGACGGCAAGCTCGTGCTCGACGAATCGGCGGGCTTCCGGCGCTCTCGGCTATGGCTCGAGTCGGTGCGTCGCAGCAGCCCGGTACCGGCCGCCGAGACGCGCATCGCGGTCGGCCACCGCGGTCTCCTCGACAGGATGGACTACCAGCTTCGCCCGGCCGCACAGGCGCTGCAGAACCTGCGACCGCGGATTCTGATCGGCGACGCCGTCGGTCTCGGTAAAACCTTGGAGATCGGTATCCTGCTGTCGGAGCTGATCCGGCGCGGCCGGGGCGAGCGCATCCTGGTGGTTACGCCCCGCGCGGTGCTGGAGCAGTTCCAGCACGAGCTGTGGACACGGTTCGCGATCCCGCTCGTCCGGTTGGACTCCGGCGGCATCCAGAAGGTCAAGCAGACGCTCCCGAGTTCCCGGAACCCGTTCAGCTACTACAAGCGGGTGATCGTCTCGATCGACACCCTCAAAAACCCGGCGAAGTACAAGCACCACCTGAAGAATCACAAGTGGGACGCCGTCGTGATCGACGAGTGCCACAATCTGATCAATCGCGGAACTCAGAACAACGAACTCGCGAAACTCCTTGCCGCGCAGACCGATGCGCTGATCCTCGCCAGCGCCACCCCACACAACGGCAAGCCCGAGTCGTTCGCGGAGCTGGTGAACCTGCTCGACCCGACCGCCATCGCCGACCGGACCGAGTACACGGCCAAGGACATCGAACACCTCTACGTCCGTCGGCACCGGAACTCGCCCGACGTCAAGCTCGACGTCGCGCACAAGTGGAAGCAGCGCCGGACCCCGAAGGTGGTCGAGGTGGTGCCCAACGCCGCGGAGATCGCGGTGCTGCGGGAGCTCGAGGACACCTGGCTGCATCCCGACGGCGGCTCGGTGGTGACGGGCCAGGGGCGTCAGCTCTTTCCGTGGACGCTGTTCAAGGCCTTCCTGTCGTCGCCGAAGGCGCTGCGCGCGAGCGTCGAACGCCGCCTCAAGACCCTCGACTCCACGACGTCCCCGGAGGCCAAGGCGCTGCTGCGGCTCGACGAGCTCGCCGAGGCGGCGGACGCGAAGACGCCCTCCAAACTGGTGAAGTTGATCGACCACCTCACCGAGATGGGGGTCGGCAAGGGCTCACCCACCCGCGCAGTAGTCTTCTCCGAGCGGATCGACACCCTCACCTGGCTCGGGGCGGAGGTGGCCAAGCGGCTCAAGCTGCCGGCCAAGGCGGTGCAGGTGCTCCACGCCGGGCTGCCGGACGAGAAGGTGCAGGCCGTGGTGGAGAGTTTCGGGCAGGCAAGCTCGGACATCCGCATCCTGCTCGCGTCCGACATGGCCTCCGAGGGGCTGAACCTGCACAAGGAATGCCATCAGCTGGTCCACTACGACCTGCCGTGGTCATTCATCCGGATCCAGCAACGCAACGGCCGCATCGACCGCTACGGACAGCTTCACGAACCCCAGATCGCGGCCCTGGCGCTGACCAGCGACGTCGATGACGTACCCAGCGATCTGCGGGTGGTCACCAAGCTGCTGCAGAAGGAGCACGAGGCCAACCAGGCGCTCGGCGACGCGGGCGTTCTCCTCGATGTGCATGACGCGGAGATCGAAGAGCAGACGGTGATGAAGGCCATCCGCGACGGCAAGGATCTCGATGCGGTGGTCCCGGAGCCGACGCCGGCAGCCCTGAACAACCCGTTCGCCCGCCTACAGGTCACGGCCGGCGGCCACGAGGGTGACCCGACGCCGGAGGAGGTGCCGCGGCGGTCGCTGTTCAAGGACGACGACAACTACCTCGCCGACGCGCTCGCGGACGTCGCCGCCGAGCCCGGTGGGCATGCCCTGGAGGTCTCCCGGGACGACGACAAGGACATGATCGCGTTCAACCCGCCGTCGGATCTGGTGCCGCGGTTCCGCGACCTGCCGTCGGAGTACCTCGACGAGCAGAAGATCGCCGAGCGGCTGCGGCTGTCCGGGAGCAACGAGTTCTCGGAGGAGCGTCTGGACAAGGCGCGGAAGTCGACGGACAGCGCATGGCCGGACGTGCACTTCCTCGCCCCCATTCACCCGGTGTTGGACTGGGCAGCGGACCGATCCGTCTCGCGCTTCGGGCGCAACGAGATTCCGGTCCTGTCCGGCAACGTGAGCGAGCCTGTGTTCCTCACCCAGGCGGTGTGGTCGAACTCGCTTGGCCAGCCCGCGATTGCGCACTGGGGTGCGGTGCGGGGGCTTCCCGATCACCCGGAGGTCGGGGACTTCGACGAGACGCTCGACCAGGCCGGCATCCGGGAGGGTGCATCGAACGCCGGTTTCGCCGACGTCGACCTCGACGCGCTGCAGTACCGGGTGGGCGCCGCGGTGGACGCCGCGACCGAACACATTCGTGAATGTCGCGACGACTTCGAAGCCGATCTGCTCCGACGGATCGACGAGTACCGCCGCGGGCTGAAGGGCTGGGAGCAAACCGCTCTCGGCATCGTGACCGACAGCGGCCGCCGCACCGGGTCGAGGCTCGAGATCGAGGCGACCGTCGACCAGTCGACCGCTCTCATCGATGCCCTCGCCGCCAGCAGCGATCCCTTCGTTCGCGTCGTCGCCGTGATCGTGCCGAAAGCAGGTAGCTGAGCCATGTTCGACTCCATCTCCAACGTCAACGACTACCTGTCGGAGCACTGGCTCGCGGAGGTTTTTCCCACCAAGCTCAAGGATCTCGGCAAGGACTGGAAGGAGCGCGCGACCCAGGGCAAGGAGACCCCGCTCAAGGGGCTGGTGGCGGTCAGCGGCAGCTACCTCCGTGCGCTCGGCGAGCTTCCCGCCCCGGAGCATCCGGACTACCCCACGGTCGTCAGCGAAGCGCATCGGGATCTGTTGCGCGCGGTGGGCTTCGAGACGAGCGAGACGATCCTGGAGACCTTCCAGGGGGAGACGCCGATCGCTGTCCCGCTGATCGCGCGATTCTCCGGCGCGTCAGACACCGACGCGTTGCACATCTTGCAGGCGGTGCCGGCGACCGACGCCGACTCCCTGTTCTCCGTCGACGCCGAGTTGCTGCACCCGCTGCAGTTGACGATCACCAGTGAGAAGACCGAAGAGCTCGTGTCGGTGTCCAAGGCGATCACCCAGCTGTTCGTCAGCGACCACGCGCCTAGATATCTCCTGCTGCTCGCCGGCGGCACGGTGCTGCTCACTGACGCCGCCCGGTGGTCGGAGGGCCGCTATCTCGCCTTCGACGTCGCGACCGCCCTGGACCGCCGCGACGAGAAGGCCGCTGGTGAGCTCGCCCATCACGCCGGCCTCTGGTCCGCGGATGTGCTGCTGCCCAATGACGACGGCAAGGCGACCCTCGACGCGTTCAGTGAGGATTCCGAGAAGCACGCTGTCGGTGTCAGCGAGGATCTCCGCGAGGGCCTGCGGATCTCGATCGAGAAGCTCGCCAACGAGGTGCTCGCACAGCGCCGTGAGGCCGGCTTGCCTGTCGAGGGTATCCAGGAACTCCCCAAGGATCTGACGATCCAGTCGCTGCGATTCCTGTACCGAATTCTGTTTCTGCTCTTCGCCGAAGCTCGCCCGGAACTGGGTATCCTTCCCGTCGGCGCGCCCGAGTACGGGTCCGGGTACGGGCTGGACCGGCTCCGCGAGATCATCCAGGTTCCATTGACCGGACGCTCCGCGGACGGCCATCACCTGCACGAGTCGCTGGATCTGCTGTTCCGGCTCGTGAACGACGGCCATGGCGCCGGAGTCGAGGATGGCGACGGGCTGGTGTTCGAGGCGATGCGCTCGGATCTGTTCGATCCAGCCCGCACCCCGTTGATTGACGATGTCAAGATCAGCAACCGGGTGCTGCAGGAGGTACTCACCCTCCTGCTGCTGTCGAAGCCGTCGAAGAACAAGAACAAGCAGCGCGGCTACATCTCGTATGCCCAGCTCGGCATCAACCAGCTCGGTGCCGTGTACGAGGGTTTGATGTCGTACTCCGGCCTGATCGCCGACGACGACATGGTCGAGGTTGCAAAGGACGGCAACGCCGACAAGGGCTCGTGGCTGGTGCCGTCCATTAAGTCGGGCGACTACGCAGCCGAGGACATCGTGTGGCGCGAGGATCGGCTAACCGGCCGCAAGGACATCGTGCGGCATGCCAAGGGCAGCTTCGTGTTCCGGCTCTCCGGCCGCGACCGCCAGCGCAGCGCCTCCTACTACACGCCCGAGGTGCTTACCAAGACCGTCGTCAAGCACGCCCTCGCGGAACTCATCACCGACGAGACGACCGCAGCCGACATTCTCGAGTACCGCATCTGCGAGCCGGCGCTCGGCAGCGGCGCCTTCCTCAACGAGGCGATCAACCAGCTCGCCACGGAGTACCTGGTCCGTCGGCAGAACGAGCTGGGGGAGCGGATTGAGCCCGAGCAGTACACCACCGAACTGCAGAAGGTGAAGGCCTACCTGGCCCTGCACCGCGCCTACGGCGTGGACCTCAACGCCACCGCCGTAGAACTGGCCGAGGTGTCCCTGTGGCTCAACGTGATGCATCGTGGCCTGCAGGCCCCGTGGTTCGGTCTGCACCTGCGACGGGGCAACTCGCTGATCGGTGCCCGGCGTGCCACCTACGACTTCACGTCGCTCGGCAAGGCAAAGAAGAGCTGGCTCACGACCCCGCCGACCGACCGGCCACTGGCCGCGGGCCCGATCGGTGACGGCGAGATCCATCACTTCCTCCTGCCAGCCAGCGGTTGGGCCGCTGTCGCCGATGCGAAGCATGCCAAGGAGTTGATGCCGGAAGCGGCTAAGGCGCTAAAGGAATGGCGCAATGAGGTGTCGAAGAAGCCGGACAAGAAGCAGCTCCAACAGCTGCGTGCGCTTTCTCGACGAGTCGAGCGCCTGTGGGAGCTGACGCTGCGGCGCCTCGAGATCAGCGAACGTGAGGTCGCGCGTCAGATTGACGTGTGGCAAGCAGTCGTCCCCGCGGTCGAATCGGCGGTTTCTCGTGAACGAGTCGAATCGGAGCTCCTTGATCCAGAGGGGCCGTATATGCGCTTGCGGCTTGCAATGGACACTTGGTGTGCCATGTGGTTCTGGCCGCTGACGGGGCCGCTGAAGATCTCGTACCCCAAAGACAAAGACGGACATCCGGGGCCGCCAAGCTTCGACGAGTGGCTCGCGACCATGGAAGGGCTCCTCGGTGCTGATGGAATTCGCCAGGTTGAGGCCGACCAAGCGATGTTCCACGAGACTGTCGAGAGTCTTGACGAACTGGCCAAGGTGGACGAGCTCGAGCGGGGCTTCTATGGCATGCAGTCCGTGGCGAATCTTGTGACGAAGCACCAGTGGCTCGGTACAACGCGAGGTATCGCCGAGGAGCAGGGGTTCTTCCACTGGGAACTTGACTTCGCGCAGATCTTCGAGCGCGGCGGATTCGACCTGCAGGTGGGTAATCCGCCGTGGGTGCGGCCGGTGTGGAAGGACGATATCGCACTCGCCGAGCACGATCCGTACTTCATCCTGCAGGAGAAGATTCCCGAAAAGACATTCAACGCGCGGAGAAGTGCAGTGCTCGAAGTTGATCCAGTCAAGGCTAGATACCTTGGTGATCTAAACGCGTGGGCGGGTACCGCGGAGCACCTGGGGTCGGCAGTCGAGCATCCTGTCCTCGCCGGTGTGCAGACGAATCTGTATACCAACTTCATCGAGCGAGCATGGCGGAATGCCTGCGTCGATGGTGTTTCCGGGTTGATACACCCTGAGAGTCACTTCACGGATCCAAAGGCGGGGCGTTTGCGGGAGCAACTGTATCTGCGCCTTCGACGTCATTGGCAGTTCTCGAATCACCTTGCGTTGTTCGAGGAGGTTGCGGCTGTAACCTACTTCGGTATTTCCGTTTATGGACCAAAGGCCGATATTTGCTTCCTCAACTCAAGTAACCTCGTGCATCCGGCCATTGTCGATGGCTCGATCGGGGGAAATGATTCCGACGGTGAGGTTCCGGGTCTTCAGTATGAATGGGGTGGTTGGGATTTGCGTCCGCATGCGTCTCGAATCGCTGTGATCGATCGAGGCGTACTTGATGATTGGGTGCAGCTTTTCGATCCGGAAGGAACGCCGGCTACACGGGCGAGGCTTCTGCGGCCACTGACCCGTGAGCATGTTGAGCTGCTAAGGGTGATTGCGAAACACGACACCCGGCTGGGCGACGTGGGCTACCGCTGGTCGAGTCTTTGGCACGAAAAGGGTGCGAAGCGGGACGGATATATCGAGTGGCGAACCGAGTATCCGAGTGGCTGGAACGACGTTGTCTATCAGGGACCGCACTTCACCGTGGCAAGCCCGTTCGCAAAGGAGCCGAACGAGGAATGCAAAAGCAAGGGTGACTACACTACGTGGGATCTGGAGGAGATTCCTGAGTCTGTGATTCCACGCACCAACTACCAGCGTGCTTCTGAGCGTGGAGATTACAACGCGGGCCTCCCACAATGGGATGAGCGTCCCGCGACGGACTACTGGCGCATCGCATGGCGGCGGATGACGCAGCCCGGGCTGGAGCGCTCACTGCACGCGGCGTTGATTCCACCCGGTGCAGCACACGTCCATACCGTGCACACGTGCGCGGTATCGACGTGTGCTGCACCCGTCCATACCGGCTCGAACCTGTCGATTCGAGCCGAGGACTCGCGAAACACGGCACTGGTCGCGGGACTGTGGGCATCGCTGCCATTTGACTACCTGGTCAAGGTCAGTGGCAAGTCTGATGTGCACGCTGATCTGGTCGACCGGTTCCCTGCACCGATCAACCACCCGGCGGGGCAGTACCTCCTTCTTCGTACACTCCGGATGAACTGCCTGACCCGCGATTACTCACCTCTGTGGGAGGGGTTGCATCAGGACTCGTACGCACGCGACACATGGACACAGGCGTTTGGATCTCTCGCTGATCTCGGCGTCGGAGAGCGGGCCTGGTCGATGAGCACTCCGCTGCGGACTGAGCTCGAGCGCCGCGCTGCCTTGGTGGAGATCGACGCTCTCGCCGCGCTGATGCTCGGGCTTACGGCCGATCACCTGGCTCTAATGTTCCGGGCGCAGTTCCCGGTTCTCCGCAAGTACGAATACGAGATGTACTTTGACGCGAACGGCCGCAAGATCGCCAAGGACCACCATGCGCAGGGAGTCAAGCAGCAGAAGGACGACTACAAGCTCCTGCAGGCCTACCTCGAAGGCGAAGACTGCGGCGATCTGCTCGACCGCTACACGCCGTTCCCGCTCGACGCGAACCATGACACGCCGTGGTTCTACAAGCCCGACCGTGAGGCCGAAATGCGTACGGCCTACGCAGAGTTCGAGCGGAGGCTCGGTCTGAATGGGTGACATCGCGGCGCCGACCTTCCCGTCCCTGCTCGCCGAGGAAACGAAGGACTCGATCACCGAGTACCTTGCCACCACCTTCGCGCTGGCCGATCCGAACGCCGGCGCAGCCCTCGGCGAGTTCCTGCGGCACCCGGAAACAGGGATCTTCCGTGGCCCGTACCTGAAGGTGCGCACGCCCTACCAGCAGGTGCCAGCGAAGTGGACGTCGCCACTGGAATGGATGCCCAAGGGGTTCCATCCCTTTCAACACCAGGCGACTGCGTTCGAACGCCTCTCGACGCGGGACGGTGCGGCACAGCCGACGATCGTGACCACCGGAACCGGCTCGGGTAAGACCGAATCCTTCCTCGTCCCGCTCCTCGACCACGCACGCAGGGCCGCCGCGCGCGGCGAACAGGGGATCAAGGCGATCATCCTGTACCCGATGAACGCGCTCGTCACCGACCAGGCCCGTCGCCTCGCGAACTACCTGCACGACGACCCGCAGCTGAATGACGTCACGGCCGGCGTCTACATCGGCGGACAGGGCCGGCGCCGCACCCCGACGCGCAACCAGCTCGTCGACAACCGTGACGAGCTGCGCAAGAACCCGCCCGACATCCTGCTCACCAACTACAAGATGCTCGACCTGCTGCTCCTCCGCTCAGGCGACAACCCGTTGTGGGACAACACTGCATCGAGCCTCCAGTACCTCGTTCTCGACGAGTTCCACACCTACGACGGTGCACAGGGCACCGACGTCGCCATGCTCATCCGCCGGCTCGGCGCGCGCATCGGCGTCGCCGAGACCGGCCGCCCGCTGGGCCGCGTCACCCCCGTCGCCACCTCCGCGACACTCGGCGGAGGAAGCCGCTCGCCTGAGCTGCGCGAGTTCGCCGCGACCATCTTCGGGACCGCGTTCCCACCCGAATCCCTCGTCACCGAGACGTCTCTCACCGCCGCCGACGTCGTCCCGCACGTCGACTTCACCCTCGACATTCCGCCGGTCGAGGTCATTCTCGAAGCTCCGACGCCGGATGCGGCGGCGGAGGGATCATGGGAGCCGCTGGCGCGCGCAGTGCTGGAGCCCGCCACCGAATCGGGCGCCCATGCCGCGGACATCGACTACGCCGACCCCGTCGAGATCGGCAACGCGCTGCGCACCCACTTCCTCACCCGCGCCGTCATCGACGCCCTCAGCGGTGAACCCGTCACCCCGGCCGAGGCCGTCACCCGCATCACCCAGGCCGGCGTCCTGCCGTGGGGCGTGCACAACGCCGGCCGACCCGCCGAGGTGCAGCAGGCGCTGCTGAAGTTCCTCGCACTCCTGTCCGTCGCCCGCATCCGTGACGACCACGGCTCGCTCCGTCCCCTGCTCAACGTGCAGGTGCAGCTGTGGGTGCGGGAGTTGACCCGGATGCTGCGCCAGGTGTCCCGAGAGCCGAGCTTCGACTGGTGGCACGACGGCCCACCCGCCGACGGCACCTACCTGCCCGCGGTGCACTGCCGGGTGTGCGGGCATTCGGGGTGGATGACCTCCACTACCGAACTCGGCGACTCCTTCGCGCACGACCCGCAGGCGATCTGGCGCGACAGCGCGCGCCTCGCCGATCGGCGCAAGACCCGCACGTTGCTCCTGGCCGACGCCGCCGACCAGGGCGTCGCCTTCGTCGACGCGGACACCCTCGAGACCGCCTCCACTCCGAACGAGAACACCATCGCGGTGCACGGCACTCCGGACGAGGAGCAGGCGGCCGAGCAGACGTGCCCCGCGTGCGGTGCGCGCAATGCGATCCGCTTCCTCGGATCCAGTGTCGCCACTCTCCTCAGCGTCGGCCTCACCAGCGAATTCGGCTCCCCACTGCTGGCGGACGACGAGAAGAAGACCCTCGTTTTCACCGACTCCGTGCAGGATGCGGCCCACCGCGCCGCGTTCATCGAGGGCCGCGCCTTCCAGTTCAACTTTCGTTCCGCGCTACTCGCAGCCACCCGCGGCGAACGCACCACGCTCCAGGCCGCGTCCCAGCGCCTGTTCTCCGATACCCCGGTCGCGCAGCTGTACTCGATCACCCCACCCGACTTCGTGCGCCGCACCGGCGTCGAAGGCGCCTGGCTCGACCACGACTCCGACGGATGGCTACGCGATCTGCTCGACGTGCGCATCGCGTTCCAGGCGCATCTCGAAACCGGCCTGAACGCCCGCATGGGCCGCACGCTCGAACTGACCGGGGCGGTCGCGGTCGACGTCGACATCGATCTGGGCCACTTCGCGTCTATAGCCCGCGACATCCACCAGAACCTGCCGCAACTCAGCCTCGACCTGGGTGGCGCGCATCCCAACCCCCAGTACGACATCTGGATCCTTGGACTGCTCGAGCAGCTGCGTACGACGGGTGGCATTCACCACCGGTGGCTCGCGCGGTACATCCGCGACGAAGGCAAACGGTGGTCCATCTGGGGCGGTAGCGCCGAGGGCATGCCGAAGTTCCCCGCCGGGCGCCCCGCCCCCGGCTTCCTCACCACCGGCGCCGCCGGCGACACCGACTTCATCGCGCTGGGCCCACGCGGCGAATCGCGGCTGACCGACTGGACCCGCCGGTGCCTCGGCGTCACTGCGCCTGAGGCCCGCGCCCTCCTCGCCGACGTCGTCGACGTCCTCGCGGGCGACGACGGCCCGCTCGAACGCCGCAGCGGCGAAAAGGGATCCAAGATCTACGGGCTCACGGCCGAGCACGTCATCCTCGATCCCAACGGCATCGAACGGCTTCAGTGTCCGGTTTGCCACCACGTGCAACCCGCCGCCTCGAACCGCTCCACCCTCTGGGACGGCGCGCCCTGCCCACGGATGCGCTGCCCCGGAACCCTGGCGCCGGTCGAGATCGAGCCGACGAACTTCTACCGGACCATGTACCAGCAGGGCCGCATCCGACGCATCGTCAGCGAGGAGCACACCGGCCTGCTCGACCGTGAGGAGCGGGAGGAAGTCGAGGCACGCTTCAAGATGGGTGGCTCGCCCGTCGACCCGAACATCCTCGCCTGCACGCCCACCCTCGAACTCGGTATCGACATCGGTGATTTGAGCACCGTCGCGCTCGCATCGTTGCCGCGGTCCACTGCGAACTACCTCCAGCGGATCGGCCGCGCCGGCCGTTCCACCGGCAACGCGTTCGTCCTTGCGGCCGTACCCAGCTCGCCGCGGGACCTCTACTACTTCGCGGAGCCGACCCACCTGTTGGCCGGTGAGGTGCTGCCGCCCGGCGCCTACCTCAACGCCACTGAGTTGCTGCACCGTCAGTTCTTCGCGTTCGCGCTCGACCGCCTCGCTGCCGGTGGGCTCGGCACGCTCCCGGCGATGCCGTCCAAGCTCGGTACGGCACTCGGCGGAGGCATGGAAGACGGGGCGTGGCTCCGATCCGTGGTCGACGCGGTCACCACAGACGCGGATGCGCTGAGCGCTGAGTTCCTCACGCTGTTCGGCAACAACCTTGTTCCCGAGGCGCAGCAGGCGGTCCGTGCTTTCGCGGCAACCGGCCTGCGGGACGAGGCCGCACGCGTGGCGCTGACGTGGCAGACCGAGACCGACGAGATCCGCAAGCGGCTCAACGAGCTCGCCCAGACCGTTTCCGAACTCGATAAGCACGGTCACCTCGACGACCAGCAGAAGGACGACCGCAAGCGCTGCATGGGGGAGTCGCGGGCACTCGGCGACCAACTGCGCGAACGCGGTCGCCAGGAGACCCTGACCGGGCTCAGCGGCGTCGGCCTGCTTCCCAACTACAACCTCCTCGACGACGCCACCACCCTGGACGTGCACCTGTGGTGGACCGCGAACGAGGGCGGCCAGTCGCCCGAGCCGCAGGCCCTCGACCTCACGTACGAGCGCAGCAGCAGTGCCGCCCTCACCGAACTCGCGCCCGGCGCCTACTTCTATGCGAACGGTAAGCGCGTCCAGGTCGACGCCGTCGACGTCGGGCCGCTGTCCCAGCCGCTGTGGTCCCGGACCCGGCTCTGCCCGTCCTGCGGATGGGGCACCACCAACGTCGAGGCTTCGCTTGCGTCCTGCCCGCGCTGTCACAG
Organism: Rhodococcus sp. AG1013; assembly: GCF_003350365.1. NCBI lineage: Bacteria > Bacillati > Actinomycetota > Actinomycetes > Mycobacteriales > Nocardiaceae > Rhodococcus > Rhodococcus sp. AG1013. Next base: position 123,322 of record NZ_QQAT01000011.1, on the reverse strand, counting down.
CAGTGCGGTCACCGACTCCGGTGCCGTCCACAAGGTGCTTCCGCTGCAGAAGGTTTCGGCGGTGCACCGGCTCGACGACGTCCTCATCGACGACGACGCAGACGACCGCACCCGCACGTTCTTCACGAAGGTCACCGGCGTCGACATCGACCCCGCCGACATCGTCGACGCGTGGAAACTGAAGGCGACGGTATTCGGGGCGGAGTACGCGCGCTCCGCGGTCATCCGCTCGCTCAACGTCGGGCCCGGCGACGCTCCCGGCAGCGAGGCGATCATCGCGGGGGAGACGGTCGCCGCCGCTGGCTTCACCACCTGCTCGCACTGCGGTGTCGTCACAACACGGCCGACGGAGAAGGACCGCACCCGCCACCGGGGCTACTGCGCCACCCGCCGCGGCACCGCCGAGAAGTGGGAGCGCCTGCTGCTCTCCCACGAGCTGCGCACCCAGGCCGTCCGGTTGCTGCTGCCGGTGTCGCTGCTGCACTTCGAGACGACGATGACGTCGTTCAAGGGCGCGTTGCTGCTTGGGCTGCGCCGCGACTTCGGCGGCGACCCGCAACATCTCGACGTCGTCGCGTCGAGCATGAGCGACGGTTCCGGATCGGTGCGCCGGTTTCTGGTCCTTCACGACACCGTCCCCGGCGGCACCGGATACCTCGATCGGTTCGGCCAGCCCGACCGGTTGCGCGGCATCCTCACGCTCGCCCGCGACTTGCTCGCCACGTGCCCGTGCCGACTCGAAGGACGCGCCGCGTGCCACCGCTGCCTCTACGGCGTCCTGTCCTCCCGCGAAATGCCCCACGCCTCCCGCGAATCCGCGCTCAAGTTGCTCGACGAGTTCCTCGGTGGCTGGGAGGTGGAGACCATCCCGACGGTCAGCACCGTCGACATCGCGAAGGTGCAGCTGAGCGAGCTCGAGCTGCAGTTCCGGGAGGCGCTTAAGGAACGCATCGCGAGCCGCGAGGGTTGGTCCGTGGAGACCGCCGTCGGGTCGAAGGGCGAGGAACTCGACCTGCGGCTCGCGAACGCCGGCGGCGAGCCGCGGCGTTGGCGGATGCGCCCGTTGGTGGACCTCACGGCCGGCTCGATCACCACGCAGCCCGACTTCCTGTTCACACGCAGTGATGCGCAGGGATGCGATGTCGCGGTCTACCTCGACGGCCAGAAGTACCACGCAAGTGTCGAGCACAACATCACCGACGACGACGCGCGGAAGCGGGACGCGTTGCGCCGCGACGGTCGCAGGGTGTGGTCGATCGCCTGGGACGACGTCCAGTCGTTCGTGTCGAAGTCGCTCAAGGCGGCGGTGCCCGATCTGCTCCACCAGCAGGCGCAGAACACGGCGAGCGTCGGTATCGACGATCCGCACTTGAAGGCGTTGTGGGGCAACCCGATCGACTTCCTTATCGAGTATCTTGCCGATCCCGATGCCGACGTGTGGGGAGCCGGTGCGGACGGAACCGTGCTGTCTATCGTCAACCCGGGCAAGCACGGGTTCGAGCCGCCGATCATGCTCGCGCCCAGCTCACTCGTGGCCGGCCTGAGTTCCTTCGTGGTGGGCGAGACGCCCGCATCCGATCCCGCCGGGTCGGTGATGGTGGTGCCTCGTGCCGGTCTGAGTGGGCTGCCGCTCGTGATCGTCGCGGACCCCAACGATCATGTCTCGACCCTCGGCATGCTGTGCGTGCTCGACGACCGTCCGTCCGAGGTCGGTGGCCCGTCGCACGTCGCGCACTGGCGTGACTGGCTGCGGTGGTCGAACGTTCTGCAGTTCCTCACACGCCCCCGGTTCGGGCACGAACTGCCGATGCGCATGGTCGAGATCTGGACCCGGCGGTCGGACGACCCATTCGCGGGCACGCTGATCCCGTTGGCGGGCTCGGTGCTCGGCAAGTCGGAGGACGCGGGGCTCGAGCTGGGTCCCGAGTGGTCGCTCGTGCGCGACTACACCGACCCTGTTCTCTCGCAGCTCATCGCGATCATGGCTCGGGAGGGCGTCGACGTGCCCGAGGCGGGCGCCGAGGTCGGACCCGACGAGTCCGTGTGGCAGGTCGAGCTGGCGTGGCCGGACACGAGGGTCGCGGTCGTCGTCGACATCGATGCCGACCGTGACGAGTGGCTCGAGAAGCACGGGTGGACGGTGGCCTCCGCGGAGGGGGCGTTCGAGCCGGATACTCTTGCACGCGAGATCGAGGATGCGGTGAAGGGGAGTACGCAGTGAAGGCCGAAGTGCGGATGCACGACCTGTTCGACAGCTCGTACGACCGGCTCGAGGGCAGCGTCAAGCAGCGCGTGGTGGACTTCATCATGAAGATCCAGCGAGATCCGGAGGCTCCCGGACTCGACTTCAAGATCCCGAAGCTTGCGCAGAACAACCGGGTGCGCACGGCACGCGTGACCGACCACTACCGCGCCGTGCTGGTCGCGGCGGGTGAGGACGACGGCACCAGCATCCTGTACCTCGTGGCGGTCAAGAAGCACGACGCCGCCTACGACTACGCGAGCAAGCTCACCCTCCAGGTCAACGCCAAGACCGGCGCCGCCGAGCTCTTCGACGCCATCGCGCTCGAGGAGGCGGTCGGCAAGGCGCGTAGCGCGGAGGCGGCGGAACCGTCCGCGAAGCCGATCATTCCCGCGAAGGTCAGGCAGAAGGACCTCGAACGGTTCGGTGTCGATCCCGAGATAGCCGAGCAGCTCAAGAAGGTGACCGACGAGGACGACCTCATGGCGATCGCCGACGCGTTGCCGTCCTCGCAGGGCAACGCTGTCCTCGACCTCGCCTACGGCAAGAGCCCCGACGAGGTGTGGGCCGACCTGGTGATCGAGGATCCGGGCGAGGTCGACGTCGACGACATCGAGGCGGCGCTGCAGCGTCCACTCTCGCGGCTGAGCTTCACCAGGTACGAGGGTGAGAACGAGGAAGAGCTCCGCGCCGTCCTCGAGGGTGACTTCGCGAAGTGGCGGGTGTGGCTGCATCCGTTGCAGCGCAAGCTCGCCCAGCACTCTGGTTGGAACGGGCCGTTCCGCGTGACCGGCGGAGCGGGCACCGGAAAGACGGTGACCGCGATCCATCGGGCGCGCCATCTCGCTCGTCGGCTCGACGCGGACTCGTCCACGCAGAAGGTGCTGTTCACGACCTTCACCAAGAACCTGTCCCGCGCGATCGAGTCCCAGCTGAAGCAGCTGGCGGGGCCGAAGATCGTCGATCGGGTCGACGTCGTCAACATCGACTCGCTCGCTCGCCGCGTGGTCACCGCTTCGGACGCGCGCCGCAAGGCCGTCAGTTCCGTCAAGTTCGTCGCGGCCGACTCCGACGAGGTGCGGGACCTCTGGTCGAGCGCGGCGCTGGTCGCGGTCGGCCAGTGGGACACGACGTTCCTCTCGGACGAGTGGTCGCAGGTCGTTCTCGGCAACGCGATTGTGGACGAGGCCGGCTACCTCCGCGTCACCCGCAGCGGCCGCAGTCAGCGCCTGACCCGGCCTCAGCGTGCAGATGTGTGGCAGGTGATCGAGCAGTTCGAACGCCTGATGCGATCGCAGGGGCTGATGACCTTCACCCAGCTCGCCTCACAGGCGGCCGCGATGCTGGTCGCCGACCCGGCGCTGCGGGACCAGATCGGCTACCGCCACGCGGTGATCGACGAGGCGCAGGATCTGCACCCCGCGCACTGGAAGCTGCTGCGCGCCCTCATCGCGCCGGCAACCGACGACCTGTTCATCGTCGGCGACGCACACCAGCGCATCTACGGGCGCCCGGCGCCGTTGTCCCGCTACGGGATCGAGACGCGCGGTCGTTCACGCCGGCTCACTGTCAACTATCGGACCTCGAGGGAGATCCTGCAGTGGTGCCTGCAGGTCGTCGATCAGGACGTGGATGATCTCGACCTCGCCTCCGATACCCTCGCCGGGGCGCGATCGGTGTTCGGTGGGCCGGATCCGGAGACCGAGCAGTTCAAGAGCCAGGGCGACGAGGACAAGGGCATCGCCGCGCAGATCAACGAGTGGATCAAGGAAGGAATCGCGCCGTCCGACGTCGCCGTCTTCGCCTTCGACAACAAGGCCGTCGGCGAGATCGCCGAATCGCTGGAGGCCAGCGGGATCGGCAGCGTCGTCGTCACCGACAAGTCCGACGAGGACAAGCTCGGCGACGCGGTCCGCGTGATGACCATGCACCGTGCGAAGGGCCTGGAGTTCCGCGCAGTCATGCTGGCTCGGCTCGGCGCCGACTCGTTCCCTCCCTACTATGTGCAGAAGATGACCGGCCCGGCGCGAGAGCTGGAAGAGAGCAAGCTGCGGAACGTCCTCTACGTCGCGGGCTCGCGGGCTCGGGAGAGACTGGCGGTGGTGTGGACGGAGGAGCTGTCCACGCTCGCCACCACCTCCCTGTAGACCTAGCGCACTGCGTCGATCGCGGCGTAAGCGGACTTGATCAGTGGGCTCGACTCGTCGAGCTTGCTCAGTCGAATGCGCTGAGCGCTGAGGATGTCGGTGGACGACACGCGAGCAGACGCGGAGTGTCCGAAGGTCTCTCTGGCGATCTCAACAAATCGGGCCTTGGACTCCCGGGTCTTTGACTCGGGATCCCAGTCCTCGGTTTCAGCCAGGACCGCGGCTTCTGGAACCTTGCCGTCGAGGTAGTAGATGTTGTCACGGCCCCACAACAGGATGTCGCGAAGGTTCTTCACGACGCTTTCGTCGTCAACCTCCTGCCCTTTGGTGTTCGCGAAGTGCTTTGGTACGCATCCGAGGAGCTTCTTTGCCAACTCTTGCCAAAGCTCGCGGTTCTGCGCTGTGGCAGGAATTCGGTCACATTCCGTCCAGTCGGCGCTGTCAGTACGCTGATCGCCGTCGAGGAGCATCACGACGTCAGTGGCCTTGGCGAGTGCGAGTGCAGGAAGGGAATGCGTGACAAGGTTTCCTGCACCCCCAGGGAAAATCACGGGCGCGATAATGCCGCGGAGATCGTCGCAGTGGACAGTGATTGCGCGGGAGACGATCTCAGCGGCGAGTGCGTCCTCGACCATGATTCGCTTGTTCTTCAGCCCTGTCGTATGTCCGATGTGAAAGAAGGCTTGACTCGGGTGCGTCTCATCCGAGATCAGGGAGACCTCACCGGTCTCTGGGTCCGCGCTCAGCAGCTTGATCGCTTCGGCTGGGAGTTCCTCAACGATGGAAGGGGAGTGGGTCGACAGGACGACCTGTGTGCCTTTACGGACTACTTGTCGTTTCAGGAAGTTGACGAGGCGCTTCTGGGCGCCCGGGTGCAGCGATACCTCGGGTTCGTCGAGGAGGAGAAGCCCGTTGTTGTCCATCTCGGATATTGCGTCGACAAGCCGCACGATCGCGAACTCGCCGCTGCCGGCGTGCGCTTCGGAATACTCGCCATCGGCGAGGCGGAGTTTCGCGGAGTAGCCGGTCGAAGAATAAAACTTGTGTTTGACGATCTTGATGGATGCGAATTTCTTCCCGAGGATGTGTGAGATGTCGCTGACCACGCTATCGGAAAGATGACGGACGGGCTCCAGGATCCTTTCATTGTCCTTTGCTCGTGCTCGCTGTTCGAAGGCCCGTGCGAGGCCTTCGGCTCTGTCGAGTACGCGAAACTTCTTGCCGTTGGCCATCTTGGTCCACTGATCCTCCGCTGCATGGTAGAGGTACTTGTCGTATGCAGAGAGCTCAGACCGAAAGTCCAGATACTCGACATCTTTCGGGACTGGATTCCAACGAACCTTCGTGTCGGAGAGCAGGTGCGCGACTTCAGGATCATCAACAGGGATGTCGGCCATGTGGTCGACCGCCACCCGCTTCGTAGACTCCCAGTAGTCCGGGTCCTTCTTCGTTGCGAGTGCTTTCGGAACCTCGACTTGGCGATACGGCTTCTTGCCTCGTGCCTTCCGGCACTCGCCGATGATCGATCGATCCTTCACGTGTGTGCGGAATTTGTAGATGAAGCGTTGCAGCGTGCTCTCATTGGCGCGAGTGCGACTGTCGATGTCGTCGACAGCTGTTGAGAACCAGAAGTCAGACAGGCTCTTCCCGCTCGGAGCGCCATACAGCGCGTGAAGAATCGACGACTTGTTCGAGCCGTTTGGGCCGACAAGCGCGGTGATCGGGAAAGTGAAGGTGATTGTGAGGTTCGGCGCCAACGCTTTGTATCGGGGGAAGCGAATCTCCGTGATGACAGGATCGGCCGCCTTGCCTGCAAATCGTTCCCGCAACTCGTCGTCGGTTGGAGTCCCCACCCTGATCAGTTCCTTTCGCGAATCTCACTCAAGACCGGACGAACTTATCAAGCGTGTGACGGTCGGATGCTTGACGCCTGAGAATGTCGGACAGGAGCCACGGGTTCGGCATCTCACCGAGTCGCTGTGGCTCGACGCTTCGCGGATCGAGTGTTGAGACGTTCTGCCGCTTCGTGGGCGAATTCCCGCCCCCGCTCAGCAAGCATTCGCCCACCAGCGAGTGATTCGCTTGTTGTGTCGGCGCACGGGGGACCCACGGGCAGTTCGTCCCAGTCGGCCGCCGACGCCCCGTTGCGCACCCAAGTCTGAAGGTTGCGGGAATCGTCGCGCTGAAAGTTCGTCTGAACCTCCGGTAGCGAGCCAGCTGTGACGAGATTGAGCACGCGGGCAAGGTCGTTCACGTCATCGGCTGATAGCGCGGTCTCTCCGTCCCTAGGCAAGATCACGTCGACGAGGGCGAGAGCGAGCGAACGACACCGGACCAGTGGGCGATGGAGGTAGCTGTTGGGCAGATCCTGGCGAATGAACGCGCGTACGACGGGACCGTAGTCGGCGCCGTTGCGGAACAGTTCGGCGCCCCACCACAGTAGTGCGAACGCCTGCTTGTGAATCTCGCCGCGCCAACGGTTCTCGACGATGCCCTTACGGCCATCCCAACGCCACTCGACGTACCAGTGGAATCGGACCGCCAGCCAGGTCCACACGTCGGGATCGGACGCTTCAGCCCGCGTCAGACGCAGGGCGTAGTGCAGTCGCGGCGCCAGCCATCCGTCACTGGTCGACGGATCACGCCACGTGTCGAGACGTGCAGAGAACTCTTCCATGAGTCCGGCGAGGACGCCGATCCCGATCGCGGCCCCACCACGTCGCGCGACGGTTTCGGAATCGCTGAGCCACGCGTTGTCCACGATGAGCTGGGATCGGGTAGCGGGGTCGAGGCGGCGGACATAGCGTCGCAGGGTTTCGTGGTCAGCCACGGCGGATCTCCTCGGTCACCATCGCCAGGGTGTTCGGTACACCCGCGAGGACGTCGATCGCGACGTCGATATGGGTCCACAACTCCGCGGATTCGGCACGCTTGCCGTGCGAGTCGTGCAGCCGCTGATACAGCTCGTCGACGGAAGCGAAGTGGGGGATCGTGTCGGCGACCGCCTCGCAAACCTGGCGGAACAGCGGGTCGGAGGGCGGCGACGGCTCGTCGTCCTCGCTCGCGATCTCCACTGCCGCGGCACGGAACAGCGTCGCCAGGGTGTATCTCGCGATCTGCGAACCGAGGAGCTCCCTCGTCCGCCGGCGCTCGAGTTTCGCCGTCTCCGACGACAACAGATCCTGGAACCCGGGAATCGCGCTGTTCAGCAGCAGCATCGGCCGGGCGGCGGACAGATCTAGCACCGCCGGAGCGTCGGGGCTCTGTCGTGCGACCAGCGGCGAGTCGGGCGCACCGAAGTCGATCCACGATTGGGAGATCGGCGGCTGTCCCGGCTTGACGGGTGCGGATCCCGGTTCGACGACGATCGTCCAGGGAATCGAGCGTCCCACGACCCGGGGAGCGCCGCCGTGGACCGACGCGACCTCGGTGACGAGCGTCGAGCCAAACGGTGGGCCGCATCGAAACCGAATCTGGTCAACGTTGCGGTCAGCCGGGCGAAGAAGCGGCTGTACGTCATCGGGGACCGTGATGCCTGGTCGCGGCATCCACGGTTTGATGTGCTTGCTCGTGAACTCTCCCGGCATCGAGAGAACGTGATGTGACGGACCGGGGCGGGCACGCCATCTTTCTGGATCAGCTGAAGCGAGTGGCGGAGCGGCCCAGAATCGGATTCGCCCTGTGAGAGAACGTACTGATCGCTGCGCGGTCGTGTCCGCGCAGCAGGTGGGAGCGCCGCGTCCAGACGAGCGCCCTCGCGTCGTCTACGAGCAGGACGCTCGACAGCCCGGGGAACGACGGGCAGTCGCGAATCGTCGTTGGTTCAGTTCGGCGCGGGGGTCGTATCGAACGAGGTTCGCGGACCATCCATTTACCCGGATGCCGAGTTAGCGCAGATGTGCGCTAATGTTCGGGCAGTGCAGATCCAAGGAGGGGTGATGATCGATTTTCTGAACTCAACGGCGTTCACCGCGTTCGGTGCGCCGACGAGTTGGGCGGAGGCGCTGGGCTTCGTGACCGGAGCCTGGTGCGTGTGGTTGGTGGGTCGTCAGTCGATATGGAACTGGCCGATCGGCATCGCCAACAACCTGGTATGGATCCTGTTGTTCGCCACCGCAGGGCTTTTCGCGGACTCGGGGCTGCAGGTGGTCTACATCGCGCTCGCGGTGTGGGGATGGCGCAATTGGGTGCAGGGGCGCGCGGGGGACACTCTGCCCGTCACCGGCACCACCGGGACCGAATGGGTCTGGCTCGCGTCCGCGGGGATCGCCGGAACCGCCGCGTTGACGGTGCTCCTCGGGACTGCGACGTCGTCGACGGTCCCGTTCTGGGACGCCGTCACCACGGTCCTGTCGCTGCTCGCGACGTGGGGGCAGGCAACCAAGCGGTGGGAGTCGTGGTTGCTGTGGATCGCCGCCGACCTGATCTACATCCCGCTGTACCTGCACAAGGAACTGACGCTGACCGCCCTGCTCTACGCCGGATTCCTGCTGCTGTGCATTCGCGGCCTGCTCGCCTGGCGACGCAGTCGCGCGACCGAACTCGTGCCGGCGGTGGCGTGATGACCCCGATGTACCGGCACGCGTTGGTGATCGGCAAGTTCTATCCGCCGCACCGCGGACACCACCACCTGGTCCGGTCGGCCGCGCGGACCGCGGATCGCGTGACGGTCGTGGTGATGGCGTCGGCGGCGGAGTCGATCCCGCTCGCCGACCGGGTGTCCTGGATGCGGCAGACGCACGCGAGCGATCCGGCGGTGCGGGTGACCGGAATCGCCTGCGACGCACCGATGGATCTCGAATCGACCGCGGTGTGGGCGGCCCAGGTTGCCTGCATGCGTGCGGCCGTGCGGCAGGTCGACGCCACACCGATCGACGCGGTGGTGTCGAGCGAGAAGTACGGCGACGAGTTGGCGCGGTGGTTCTCGGCCACCCACGTCTGCATCGACCCCGAACGGGTCGCGCACCGCGTGTCAGGGACCGGGTGCCGCGCCGACCTCGCCGGCCAGTGGGACCAGCTCGAGGAACCTGCCCGCGCCGGACTGACGACCCGCATTGTGGTGCTCGGCGCCGAGTCGACCGGCACGACGACAGTCAGCCGAGCCCTGGCGAACCGCTATCGGGACCGCGGCGGCGTATGGTCGCGGACCGGATGGGTGCCCGAATACGGGCGGCAGGCCACCCACGACAAACTTGCGCAACTGCGCGCGGTGCGCCCCGATGTCGCGGTGGAGGAGCTGACCTGGACCGGTGACGATTTCGCGCACATCGCCGTTGAACAGACACGGATGGAAGAGAGCGCCGCCCGAACCGGCTCGCCGGTGCTGATCTGTGACACCGACGCCTTCGCAACCACCGTCTGGGAGCGGCGCTACCTCGGAACCGACAGCGGGCGCGCCTGGGAAGGCGTGGCCGACCGGCGGGCGCTCTACCTGCTCACCGATCACATCGACGTGCCCTTCGTGCAGGACGGCATCCGCGACGGCGAGCACGTGCGGGCCGAGATGACGCGGTGGTTCGAGGACGCGCTGACGGCGACCGGGCGGTCCTGGGTGCTGCTCACCGGTCCGCTGTCCGAGCGGGTGAATCTGGCGGAGCGGGTCGTCGACCTTGCTCTCGCGCAACGCTCGACGTTCGGGGCACCGCTGTAGGACCCGGGATCAGGACAGCACTGCACCCGGATTGAGGATCCCCAGCGGATCGAGCGCGGTCTTGACCCGCCGGTTCAGCTCCATGACGTCCTCGCCGAGCTGGCCGGGTAGCCAGTCACGCTTGAGCCGTCCGACGCCATGCTCACCGGAGATGGTGCCGCCCAGGGCAATTGCCAACTCCATGACGCGGGCGAAGGCGGTGCGCGCCCGGTCGGTCATGTCGGGGTCGGTGGGGTCGAAGACGATCAGGGGGTGGGTGTTGCCGTCGCCGGCGTGGGCGACGGTGCAGATCAGGACGTCGCAGTCCTCGGCGATCGCCTCGACCCCGGTGATCAGCCGCGGCAGCTCCTGCATCGGGACGCCCACGTCCTCGAGCAGCAGGCTGCCCATCGCCTGCACGGCAGGGAACACGGATCGTCGTGCGACGGTGAAGGCCTCGCCCTCGGCGGGATCGTCGGTCGCGAACACCTCGGTGGCGCCGTGCTTCTCGCAGGCGGCGACGATGGTCGCGATCTCCTGCGTGCCGGCGGCGCCGGGCGCGTCGGACTGCGCCAGCAGCAGCGCGCGGGCGTTGCGGTCCAGGCCCATGCGGACGGAATCCTCGACGGCGTTGATGCTCGCGTGGTCCATGAACTCGAGCATCGCCGGCCGGAGCTCGCGGGTGATTGCGAGGACGGCGTCGGCCGCCGACTCGACCGAGTCGAACGAGGCGACGACCGTCGACGCCGGCGGCTGCGCCGGGATCAGGCGCAGCGTCAGTTCGGTGATGATGCCGAGCGTGCCCTCGCTGCCGACGAACAACTTCGTCAGCGACAGCCCGGCGACGTCCTTGAGGAGCGGCCCACCCAGGCGCACCGCGGTGCCGTCCGCGAGCACCACCTGCATGCCGAGCACGTAGTCGGTGGTCACGCCGTACTTCACACAGCACAGGCCGCCCGCGTTGGTGGCCGCGTTGCCGCCGATGGAGCAGATCTCGAACGACGACGGGTCCGGCGGATACCAGAGCCCATGCTCGGCGGCGGCCTGCTTGACCTCGGCGTTGAGCAGGCCGGGCTGGGTGACGGCGACGCGGGTGACCGGGTCGACGGTGATCTCCCGCATCCGTTCGGTGCTGAGCACGATGCCGCGGTCGACGGCACTCGACCCGCCCGACAACCCGGACCCCGCCCCGCGCGGCACCACCGGCACCCGGTGGGCCGACGCCCACCGCATCGTTGCCTGCACGTCCTCGGTGCAGGTCGCGCGGACCACGGCGATCGGGGTGCCGGCGTTGGGGTCCGCGGCCCAGTCCTGGCGATAGCCCGCGATCATGTCCGGGTCGGTGAGCACCGAACCGTCGGGCAGTGCGTCGATGAGTTCGTCCAGCAGAGCGGGATCGACCGTCGTCATGAATCCATCATCCCCCGGATGCCCGGTTTTCGACCGGAGGCGATCCGCTGCCGTTAGCGTCGGACACGGAAACCAAACCGAACAGAGGGGGAACGCTGTGGCATCGAGCTTCGACGGGGACCGGGATCTGCTGATCCGACTGTGGCGGGCGTGGGCGAAGCGCGCCGGCGAGCTGTCCGACGAGCAGTGGACGACCGAGACCCGACTGCCCGGCTGGACCGTGCGCGATCTCTACGTCCACGTCACGCCCGATGTCATGATTGCGATGCTCGCCGCGCCCGGGTCGGACGGTGTCGCGGAGGTGACGAGTGCGGCGCAGATGCTCCGCGTCTTCAATGCTGACCCGGTCGTCGCGGAACCGATGCACGCGCAGCTCGCCGAGATGGTCCGCGAGCTGGCGGCCGACGCCCGACGGGAGACGCTGGTCGAGCGGTTCGACGTCGAACTGCCCGACGCGTTCGCGCGGCTGACCGGACTGACCCGCGAGACCGTCATCCCGCACCCGATCCTCGGCTCGGTGTCGTTGGGCGCGTTCATGGACATGGCGATCCTCGAGGCGACGGTGCATCTGCTCGACGTCATCGACGCGGTCGGCGGTCCGGCACCGGAGACGGAGGCGCTCGAGCGCACCCGCGACGTGCTGGCGGCGGTGCCGGATCCGCGCGCGTTCATCGAGGCGGCATCGGGGCGGTCGAACGGTCAGGTGCTGCCGGTGATGCGGTGACGTGGCCGCTACCGTGACGGTATGAGAACCGTCGGCATCGATCTGGCCGCCGAACCGTCGAAAACCGCAGTCGCGAGCGTGGTTTGGGAGGGTGAGACTGCGCGGGTGGTCGATCTGCGACTCGGTGCAACCGACGATCAACTGATCGAGGCCGTGGCGGGCGCCGACAAGTGCGGCATCGACGCTCCGTTCGGGTGGCCGGACGCGTTCGTCGAGTTCGTGGTCGCACACCATCGACGGGAGTCGTCGCGCGAACTCGAGCTCAACAGCCGGGCCGGCCGGTTGCCGCTCGTGCGGCGGCGTACCGACCGCGTCGTCCACCAGGTGACCGGCATCGTGCCGCTGAGTGTCTCGGCGGACCTGATCGCGCACGTGGCGTTGCGGTGCGCGGGCCTGTTGGCCCAGCTCGCGGCGTCGGGGGTCGACGTGAACCGCGTCGACGGGACGGTGGTCGAGGTCTATCCGGCGGCTGCGCTGCAGCGTTGGGGTCTGCCGTTTCGCGGATACAAGGGTGTGGCCAATCGAGCGAGACTCGAGGAGCTGGTCGGACGGTTCGAGGAAGCGCTGCCGGGGCTCGAACTTGGCGAGTTCCACGCACTGTGCGTGAAGTCGGACGACGCATTCGACGCCGTGGCGGCGGCGGTGATCGCGAGGGCAGCCGCGATCGGGCGGACACGATTGCCTGCGCCGGCCGACCGGGATCCCGCCGAGCGTGAGGGCTGGATACACCTCCCCGACGGTTCACTGTCGTCGCTGGTGTGAGGGGTTGCCGCTACCACGCGTTGGTGGAATGGGACAGTTCGCTAGAGGTGGAACCGAACGCGACTTCAGTGCGTCTGTTTAGGGTGGAGCGGGTCTGGATCGAGGGAGGGATGCCGGGTGCGTTTGGTGACGGTCGTGGGGCTGATCAGTGCGGGACTGGTACTGGCAGGATGCGGCTCGGAGGCTGTGTCGGGCGACGCTGAAACCGAGGGCGTCGCCGCGGGGGAACCGGTGTTCAGCCCGTGCGATGAAATTCCGGATGGCTTGCTGACAAAACTCGGGCTGGACCCCGCGACCGAGTCGCGCGACATCCTTGGGGTGGCACAGCCAGGATGGAAGCTCTGCCGATGGCCTGGGAGTGATCACTCAGTCACGGTTCTGGCGACCACCCGAACGGTCGAAGAGGTCCGTGCGAATACAAGGAACGTCGACTTCGTCGATCAACGCATCGGCGGACGCGAATCTTTCACGTACCGCGAAGCCACCGATTCTCGCCGCGAAACCTGCGATGTCGCCTTCCGCGCGGGTGAGGGCACAACGATCGTCCGCATCGGGCTGTTCGAGGTGAACCAACAATCGGGAGATCCATGTCAGTTGGCGATTCAGACAGCAACGACGCTGGAACCAGTGATTCCAGGTTGATTCGCGAAACTAGGAGCTTGCAGGGGAGAGGCACTTAGATGTCCGAAAGTCAGTGGCACTCGCTCGCGTCGTCCGCAGACGCTGGAGAACTGGTTCTCGACCGAGACGTGGCCCAGCGTTGTGCCGAGAGGTGTGAGCAGCTGATTAGTGAGCTTCGGACAGTCAAGGACGGTGCCCGCGAACTCTCGACTATCGATGGCTTCGGTGACCAACTCCCGTCCGCCGTCGCGCTGGCAGCGAAGTTCGGACGCAAAGCTTCAGGCGGCGATTATTCACTGGACAGAGCGCTTGCCGATCACATCGCCCAAGTCGAGCAGATGCGAGATCTCTTCGCCAAGATAGGCGCCCAGTATCAGGCGACCGAGGACGCGAACCAGCAGGCCTTGACCACCGCGGGTGGCGGTTTCTGACAGCGATCGGATCCGATTCGCCATCGGTATGGAACCGAACGCGGGTGTGGTGCGTCTGCTTAGGGTGGAGCGGGTCTGCGTTGAGGGAGGGGTGCCAGGTGCGTTGGGTTGCTGCGGTGGGGTTGATCGGTGCCGGACTGGCGCTCGCGGGGTGTGGTTCGGGAACCGTGTCGGGGACGGCTGACCCGGAGGCAGTCGCGTCGGGGGAGCCCGCGTTCAGTCCGTGCGACGACATTCCGGATGACACACTGCGTGCCGTCGGGGTAGACCCGGCAACCGAAGGGCAAGACATCTACGACGTCAAGCAACCCGGATGGAATATCTGTATGTGGCGGGGTCCGGCCTTCCACGTCACCGTGCTTGCGACCACGTACACGCTCGACGATGTCCGTTCGAACGCGAACAACGAAGAGTTCGCTGAAGTCGATGTGGAAGGGCGGCCGGGCGTCCTGTATCGGCAGGTGTCCGACCGGAACAGGGAGCGCTGTGACGTCGCGTTGAGTTCGGACGGCGGCGCAGTCATCGTGCAGGCTGGCTTCTATGGCAAGACCAAGCCCAGAGATCAGCAGGAACCGTGTGAGGTAGCGACCCGCGCGGCGGGCACCATCGCTTCTCACGTACCTGCGTGAACCAGGGGAGTAGACATGTCTGATGGTCAAAGGTCGGCCTGGCAGGAGCTCGTGTCAGCCGTCGACGGCGGTACGTTGTACCTGGAACCCGGCGTGGCTGACGCGTGCGCGGGCCGATGCGAAGATCTGATGGCCGCGCTGTCTGAGGTTCGGGCCAGAGCTGCGGGTCTGTCTGTTGTCGAGGGTTTTGGCGACCAACTGCCGTCCGGTATCGCGCTCGCTCGCAAGTTCGGTCTCAAGGCATCGGGTGGTGACTATCCCTTGGAACAGGCCATCTCCGACCACATCGAGGTGGTGCGTGAGATGCAAATGGTGTTTCAGCGAATCGGCGCCCAGTACCAGGCGGCCGAGGATGCCAATCAGCAATCACTGACGAACGTGGACGCCGGCTTCTGACGCCGGGACTAGCGGAGGGGGGAAGCAGATGGGATTCACCGACTTCATAGGCAACCTGGGCAAGGAGGCGTACGGGCTCGTCCGCGATCCGGGCAATGCTCTGGTCGATCTCGTGACGGGTTACGACCTGAACGAACGCGACCGCGTCCGCGACGAGCAGGCGGCCGGCAATGCCGAGCGTGACGAGATTTACCTGCAGCAGGCCGGGCTGTACGGCCGGTTCGGTGGAGAGTTCGATGCCCCCGCGCTCGGATCGCCCGAAGCGTTCGAGACTATGTCGCACGAGGACATCAAGGCCGCCGTCGACGCGATGAACGGCGGCTCGCTCCGCGCCAGTGCCGAAGGCTGGACGAAGATCGGCGAGTCACTAACGCAGGCACTCAATGACTTCCGCGACTTCATCACCCACGAGACCGAAGGCAAGTGGGAAGGAATCGCGAAAGACTCCGCCGTCGCCGCGACGAATAGATACGTCACGGAGTCGGGGAAGCTGGCAGAGGCCGGAACCCTCATCGGCACCAAGATCACGGAAGCGGCTACCGGTGTCGACCAGGTGAAGGCCACCTTGCCGCCGGTCGCCGAGCGCGGCATCCTCGAATCCGCGTTGAACCGGGTGCTGCCCAGCGTCGGGATCCTCAAACGAGTCCTCCACGAGCAGGACGAGGCGCACCAGCAGGCGATCGAGATCATGCGCACCGTCTACACACCCGTGATGCAGCAGGCCGACACCAACGTCCCGAGGCTCCCCGAACCACCCCGAATCGGCGACGGCCCCACCGACCTCGACGGAACCCAACCCGGTGGCGGCGCACCCGGCAGCGGCGGATCGAACCCGTATGCGCCGCACGCAGGACCGAACTCGGGATCACCGCACAACCCGACACCGATGCCGGGTGCCCCGCTGCTCGGCGGAACCCCGGGCGCCGGGTCAGCTCCCGGAGGAGTCGGTGCGTTCGACCCCGCGGCAGCCGGCGCTGAGCCCGGCGCGAGCGACCGGTTCGCGCCCAACCCCAACCAGACCGACGCCGTAACCACGCCCGCCTCCGCCTGGACTGCGCCCGCGGCGGCGTCGGGCGGTGACGGCACCCGACTCGGCCAGTCCGGTCTCGGAACGTCGGGATCGGGAATCGGCGGCTACTCCGCCGGCGCCGGCGGACTGGGATCCGGGGGAGGAGGCGGATCGGGTGCAGGTTCTCTCGGCGGCTACGGATCCGGTGGAATCGTCAGTGGCGGAATCGGTTCCGGAGCGGGATCCGGTGCCGCAGGCGGAACGGGTGCGACCGCGGCCACGACATCGGGCTCGGGCGCGGCGGGGGCACGCCCGGGCGCGGCAGGTGCCGGCATGATGCCCGGCGCCGGGGCGCGCGGCCGCGGTGACGACGAATCCGAGCACAAGACGCCCGGCTACCTGGTGAAC